>JADDPU010000604.1 GCA_016781725.1 Rubrobacter sp.
CGCGATGGTTTGCCGCGGGCTCCTCGGATCAATAGAATAGGAGCAAGGTTCGATGGTTGTTAGGCTAGTTACTCTGTCGGCGCGGGGGCGGCGGGCCCGCCTCCCGGAAGAGGCGCCGGAATCGGGCGCGGGCACCTACTGGGGGGGTGCCTGAATGGGCGTGCCGCTCAAGATCCTGCTGGTCGAGGACTCGGAGGACGACGCCCTGCTCCTCTTGAGGCAGTTGCGCCGGGGCGGCTACGATCCCGTCTGGGAGCGGGTCGACACAGCGGAGGCCATGGAGGCGGCCCTCGAGGAGCGGGAGTGGGAGCTCGTAGTCTCCGATCACTCCATGCCGACCTTCAGCTCGGTGGCGGCTCTGGATCTGTTGCGGCGCAAGGGGTTCGTGGACTTGCCTTTCATCATCGTGAGCGGCCAGATCGGCGAGGACGCCGCGGTCGCGGCCATGAAATCCGGGGCCCACGATTACCTCATGAAGGACAACCTGGCCAGGCTCAACACCGCCATCGAGAGGGAGCTCAAGGACGCCGAGGTGCGCCGCGAGCGGCGGCGGGCCGAGGAGAAGTACCGCTCGATCTTCGAGAACGCGGTGGAGGGCATCTTCCAGACCACGGTCGAGGGGCGGTTCCTCACGGCGAACCCCGCGCTCGCCCGCATGTTCGGCTACGAATCGCCAGAGGAGCTGCTCGAGGCAGTCTCGAGCATCGGGGACGAGCTCTACGTCGAGCCCGAGCGCAGGACGGAGCTCTACAGGCACGCGGGCCAGAACGGGTTCGTGAGCGGCTTCGAGGTCCAGATGTACCGCAAGGACGGGAGCTCCATGTGGGCCTCGATGAGCGCGCGGGCCGTCTACGGCGCCGCCGGCGAGATCCTCGGCTACGAGGGCACGATAGAGGACATCACGGCGCGCAAGAGGGCCGAGGAGGCGCTGCGCGAGATCCGGGAGGCCGAGCGCCGCCGGATCGCCCGCGAGCTGCACGACGTGGTCCTCCAGGACCTTACCTACGCCCTGCAATCCATGCAGGTGGTCAAGGCCATCCCCGAGGGCGTGGATCGCGAAGAGGAGGCCGCAAGGCAGACGGAGGCGCTCAAGAGGGCCGTCGGCGGCCTGCGCGACGCCATCTACGACCTGCGAACCGAGAGCGTCAGGGAACAGTCGCTGGTCCGCTCCCTAGAGTCCATAGTGGAGCTGAACCGCCGGATGGGCGGCGGACGGGCGGTCGACCTGGTAGTGAAGGAGGATTTCCCTGAGGACCTCTCCGCGGCGGCCGGCATCGAGGTTGTCCGCGTCGTCCAGGAGGCCCTGGCGAACGTCAGGCGGCACTCGGGCGCTCAGCGCGCGACGGTCACCCTCGGGTTAGAGGACGGCGAAGTCAGGGTGGAGATCGAGGACGACGGCCGGGGCTTCGGGCCGGAGACGTCCCCAGGGATCGGGCTGACCGGGATGCGCGAGCGCGTGCTCGGCCTCGGCGGGGAGCTTGCGGTGGAGAGCGAGGAGGGTGTCGGGACTTGGGTGCGCCTGCGCGTGGCGCTCTCCTCCCTCGTCGCCGGGGACACCGAAGAGTTCTCGAACGTCTGAAGGGTGCCCCCGAGCGGACGCCGTTGAAACTGGTATATTCTCCGCGTACGTGCGATCCGCGAGTCGGGTCCAGCCGAAAGGGTGAAGATGCAACGAATCTTGCTTGTCGAAGACCACGCCTCGTTCCGCCAGACGCTCGCGTTCGTCTTCGACCGGGAGTCGGAGTTCGAGGTGGTCGCCCAGGCCGGGTCCCTCGCCGAGGCGCGCCAGGTTATAGACGGTCTCGAGGTCGACCTTGGGGTCATGGACCTCTCCCTACCGGACGGGGAGGGGGTCGAGCTGATCAAAGACCTGCGCGCGACCAACCCGCAATTCGCGGCGCTGGTTTTGACGGCGAGCCTGGATCGGGCCGAGCACGCCAGGGCCGTCGAGTCCGGGGCCGCGGGCATCCTGCACAAGTCCGCCGGCGTTGAGGAGATAATGGAAGCGACGCGGCGCCTGGCTGAGGGCGAGACCCTGCTCTCCCAGGAGGAGCTGATCGACCTGCTCCGCCTGGCCGGGCAGAGCCGCGAGGAGGAGCGCGAGGCGCGCGCGAGCATCGAGCAGATCACACCCCGCGAGAGGGAGGTCCTTCAAGCCCTCGCCGAAGGGCTCTCCAACAAGGAGATCGCGGCGAAGCTCCACGTGAGCGTGGATACCGAGCGCACCCACATGATGAACATCCTGAACAAGCTGAACGTGCACTCGCGGCTTCAGGCCCTGCTCTTCGCCGCCCGCCACGGCATCGTCGAGATCCGCTAGCGGGGACCCGAGCCCCCGGGCAGCAGCTCCCCCTCGCAGACGTACTCCGCCGGCCCCGTCATGTAGACAGGCTCGCCCTCGCCGGCCCACGCTATCTCGACGACGCCGCCGTCGAGGCGCATCCTGACCGGGCTCTCGACCAGGCCTAGCCTGAGCGCCGCGACCGCCGCGGCCGACGAGCCGGATCCCGAGGCCAGTGTCTCGCCGGCGCCGCGCTCCCAGATCCTCATCCGAACGTCGTGGTCCCCCATGACGAAGGCAAACTCCACGTTGGTGCCGTTCGGGAATGCGGGGTCATTCTCGACGGGCGGGCCGACGGCGCCGAGGTCCAGCTCCTCAACCGCCGCCTCGCTCTCGAGGAAAGCGACAGCGTGCGGGTTGCCCATCGAGACGCAGAGGAAGCGATAGCCGCCCAGCGCTAGCTTTGGGCCGAACTCCGGCGGCCCCATGTCCACGCGCGAGGAGCCGTCGTCGAAGAGGAGCACCTTCTTGACCCCGGCACCCGTGGCGACGGTCAGGGCCTCGCCCTCGATCAGCCCGTGGTCCTTCGCGTAGCGGGCCAGGCAGCGCAGGCCGTTGCCGCACATCTCGGACGGCGAGCCGTCCGAGTTGAAGTAGACCATCTCTAGGTCCGCGCCCTCCGAGGGAGATGGGATCAGGATCCCGTCCGCCCCGACCCCGAAGTGCCGGTCGCAGGCCCGGCGGGCGAGCTCCACAAGGCTCTCACCCTCGACCTCGCCGGGGTCGAAGACCAGAAAGTCGTTGCCGCAACCGTGCATCTTGGTGAAGCG
>JADDPU010000458.1:0-479 GCA_016781725.1 Rubrobacter sp.
AGGGTTGACCCGTCTGTCGTTGTCGATGGTCTTTGCCGGGGCTGTGAGCCTCGGCGTCGCGGTGCTCATCCCGGACTGCGCCTCTGCCTGCTCGTGCGCGGTCCCTACCGACTCCTCCCTGCGGGAGTTCGCCAAAGAGCCGTTCTTCGACGCGGTGTTCGCTGGAGGGATGATCGGGCTCGACGAGCCGCGGGCCGTGATGGGCAACACGGCCATCATCGCTGCCGCGGCGTTAGGCAAGCTGCTCTCTGGAGGCCGGTATGGCGGGTAATGTGCGGGGTCGCCGGAGCGGGGCCTGTCAGCTGGTGTGTGCGGTGGGCGTTCTCCTCTTCGCGCTGGTAGTCCTTCCTGCGTGCGGTGGAGGGTCGTCGGGCGCGGGGGGAGCTTCGGCTGGAGAGGCGGCTTCGGGCGGAGGCCTCGAGCGGTCTGGCGGGGCGGAGGAGATCACCCCTTCCAGCGGGGAGATGGCGGTCGCCGAG
>JADDPU010000458.1:516-10949 GCA_016781725.1 Rubrobacter sp.
CCTTGCCTGAGGACTTTGATCGCAAGATCATAAAGACCGCCGAGCTGGGCGTCCGCGCCGAGGATGTTCGGGAGAGCGCCGCCAGGGCGCAGGGGGTCGCGGCGCGTTACGGCGGCAGCGTCTTGAGCTCGCGGGTGAGCAAGGGCGGCGACTCCGTCTACGCGGACCTTACGCTTTCGGTCCCCTCCCGCGAGTTCGAGGCCGCGCTCGACGAGTTGCGGGACCTGGGCAAAGAGGTCACGACCGACGCCGTAAGCGGCGAGGATGTGACGGAGGAGTTCGTCGACCTCGAGGCCCGCGAGCGGAACCTTTTGGCGGCGGAAGAGAGCCTGCTCCGGCTCTACGACGAGGCGAAGAGCGTGGGAGATACGCTCGCGGTCCAGCGCGAGCTAACGAACGTCCGCGGGGAGATCGAGCAGGTGCAGGGGCGGATCGCCTACCTGGAGGATCGCGCCGCTCTCTCCCAGATCTTCCTCACCATAGAGCCGCTGCCGGGCCCGCCGGAGCCCGCCTGGGACCCTGGTGCCGTCGCGGCGCGGGCCTGGGGCGCCTCGCTCGGCGTCCTCGAGGCGTTGGCGACCGCCGTTATCTCGGCCTTGGTCTTCGGCTGGTGGCTCGCCCCCGCCCTCGTCGCGGGGCTCCTGTTGTGGAGGAGGCGGAGCCGGGGACCGGCTGTCCAGGATCACCCCCCGGCCCCTTGAGGACGCCGTGGGGTCCCGCCCCAAGACGTGTACGAAGACGGGAGGAGCGGTAGTTGCCGGCTACAGGGCGGCTTCGGGGGCCCGGCTCGAGGGGCGGGCGACCCCGCCCTCGAGGTAGCCGTTGGCTACCATGGTGATCAGCTGGTAGACGGCGTCCTCGCGGGGCGAGAGGGGGCCGCGCCGGTAGCCGCGCGAGGAGACGCCTCTCTGCACGGCCTCGCAGGCGTGCCAGTCCTGGCGGTTGGTGACGTCCCAGAAGTCGCTGGCGTAGGAGGGATCGAAGCCCTCCCGCCCCAGCGACTCGGGCGCGAAGAGCCACTCGCACTCGACGCGCGTGCGGTCTGGGGCTAGGGGCTCGAGGCGGTGGGTCATCACATAATCGGGGTGGAGGCTTATCAGGAGGTTAGGGAAGAGCTGGAAGTAGTAGACCGTGCGGTCCTGCCCCTCTGCGAGGCCTGGCAGGTTGGGGGCGTGGCTCTTGCCGTCGAGCGACATGGTCTCCACACCCTCGTAGAGGTCCATGGGGCCCCCGATCCAGGCCCCCTCGGGCTCGAGGTTGTCGCCGCCGCTGGTCGGCGGGCTCACCTCGCACAGCTCGGGGTGGATGGAGGAGCAGTGGTAGCACTCGTGGTAGTTCTCGGCAGGATCTTCCAGTTGGCCGAGATCTCGTAGTCGTGGCGGGCGGCGACCACAAGCTCCTCGCAGCCGTGGTTTCGGACCAACTCCTCGAGGTTGCCGGCGTGCTCCTCGAAAGGGGGGGCTTCGCCGCTGGCGTTGGCGAAGAGCCAGCCCTGCCACTCCACGACGCGCAGCGGGACGAGGGAGTGCTCGCCCTTGTCGAAACCCTCGGACCTGCCGAAGCCCGGCGCCCCCTTGAGCCCGCCGTCGAGCCCGTAGGCCCAGGCGTGGTAGGGGCAGCGGACGAACTTGCCGCAGGCCTGGCCGCCAACGGGAAGGAGCTCGTGCCCGCGGTGGCGGCAGACGTTGTAGAAGGCGCGCAGCTCACCGTCCTCGCCGCGCACCAGGAGGACGGACTCGTGGCCCAGAGCGACGGCGCGCTGGTCGCCGGGGTCGCGCAGACCGGCGGAGCGCCCCACGCAGACCCAGCTCCGGTCGAAGAAGTGCTCCTGCTCCCAGCGCAGCACTGACGGGTCGGTGTAAGCCTCGGCGGGGAGGGTGCTGCTCCGGCCGAAAGGGGCCAGGGAGGGGGCTAGAAGCTCGCGGGCTATAGGCGTCACTTAGTCCTCCCCTCCGTCCGGACCTCGTGCCCGGATAGACGACTTTAGCTGCTAGAATGCCGCAATTGTACAAGAAACGTCATAGTCTCGACGAGGGAGCGCGATGGTCTCGGACGGTTTGCGTTGCGACGCTGTGGTCGTGGGCGGGGGGCACAACGGGCTGGTGTGCGCGGCGTACCTCGCCCGGGCCGGCCTCAAGACGGTAGTACTGGAGCGGCGTCACCTGGTCGGGGGGGCCGCGGTAACGGAGGAGGTGTGGCCCGGCTACAAAGTCTCGACAGCCTCCTACGTGGTGAGCTTGTTGTCGGCGCGGATCGTGAGGGAGCTGAACCTCCCGAAATACGGCTACCACGTCTACCCGCTCGACCCTGCGTACTTCGCCCCCTTCGAGGACGGCTCGGGCTTTCTGCTGTGGGACGACCCCGGGTTGGCGGCGGAGGAGATAGGGAAGATCAACCCGCAGGACGGGCGCGCCTACCTCGAGTACAACCGCGAGCTTGCCGAGCTCGCCGAGCTCGTGCAACCCCTACTCTACAGGAGGCCCCCCGACCCCGGCGTCCGCTCCTTCGCCGACGTGCTCGAGGCGCTCTCTTTGGGGCGCTACGCCTTCGGCAACCGCAAGAGCATCTCGAGGCTCGTCGACCTCATGACGATGAGCTGCGCGGACTTTCTCGAGCGCTACTTCGTGGACGAGCGCATCAAGGGCGCTCTTGCCCCTGGGGGTGTGATCGGCATGTGGGGCGGCCCGATGAGCCCGGGCTCGGCCTACGTCCTGCTGCACCACCGCATGGGCGAGACCGACGGCGTCACCGGCGGCTGGGGCTTCGTGCGCGGGGGGATGGGCGGCGTCTCCGAGGCTATAGCTGCCTCGGCGCGGGCAGCAGGGGCCGAGATCCGCACGAACGCCGAGGTCGTAGCCGTGGACGTCTCGGAAGGCGGCCGGGCGACCGGCGTCACCCTGGCCGACGGCACCACGCTCGAGGCGGGCTTGGTCATCTCGGGCGCCCACCCCGAGACGACGCTCCTCTCGCTAGTCGGGGAGGGACACTTGCCTTCCGGGCTCGCGGACGAGCTTCGGGGCTTCAGGAGCCGGAGCCCGTCTGCCAAGGTCAACTTCGCGCTCTCCGAGCTGCCGGACCTCACGGCGATGCCGGGAAAGGACCTCGGGCCGCAGCACCCTGAGATCATGATCAGCCCAACCCTCGAGTACCTGGAGAAGGCGTGGGACGACGCCAAGTACGGCCGGGTCTCGGAGGGGCCGATGATCGACGCGGTAATACCTACGACCAAGGACCCGACCATCGCCCCCGAGGGCAAGCACATAATGACCTGCTTCGTGCAGTACGTTCCCTACGAGCTTAGGGACGGAAGCTGGGACGACGGCGGGCGCGACCTCGTCGCCGAGCGGGTCACCGACAAGCTCACCGAGTTCGCCCCGAACTTCAGGGACTCGGTCATAGAGCGCCAGGTCTTGTCACCCTACGACCTGGAGCAGCGCTTCGGCCTGATCGGGGGCAACATCTTCCAGGGGGAGATGTCCTTGGACCAGCTCTTCTCCTTCCGGCCCACCCCCGAGCTCGCCGGCTACAAGACGCCAGTGGACGGCCTCTACCTCTGCGGCTCGGGGACCCACCCGGGGGGCGGGGTCATGGGCATCCCAGGGTACAACGCCTCGAAGGTAGTCTTGGCCGACCACAAAAACGCCGAGAGGAGGCGCAGGATCCGGGAGCGCATAAGCCGTTCGTACTCGCGCCGATAAACCGCTATAGTGCAAAGTATTGAAGGCATAGGTTGCCCGGAGGGCATCGAGTCGGGAGAGGCAAGCATAAAGGGGAAGAACAACGTGCACAGGATGCAGAGGCTGGCGTCGCTGGTCGCCGTGCTAGCGGCCCTGGTTGTAGTCTCCGCCTGCGGCGGCGGGGGAGGCTCCGCGGGGGGAGGTTCCGCAGGGGATGGAGGGGGCGGCGATCTCCTCCAGCAGGTCAAGGAGTCGGGTGTTCTGCGCGTCTCGACCGACCCGGCCTATCCGCCGCAGTCCTTCCAGACGGAGACCGGCGATTTCAAGGGCTTCGACATAGACGTGGCCGAGGAGATCGCCAAGCGCATGGGTGTCGAGGTCGAGTGGCAGACGCCCTCCTGGGACGTCATCACCGCGGGCAACTGGAACGGCAGGTGGGATCTCAGCGTGGGCTCGATGACCCCGACCCCGGATCGGAGGAAGGTCTTGCACTTCTCCCCGGCCTACTACTACGTCCCGGCGGCGGCGGCCGTCCACGAGAGCAACACCGACATTACCGACCCCGCGACCGACCTGGACGGGAAGACCATCGGGGTCTGCGGCGCCTGCACCTACGAGGCTTACCTCGAGGGCGCGCTCGACATCCCCGGAGAGTACGAGTACGTGGTGGAGAACCCGCAGATACGCACCTACGACACCGACTCCTCTGCCATCCAGGACCTCGCGCTCGGGGACGGGGTGCGCCTCGACGCGGTGATGAGCTCCCTGTACACGCTCGAGGAGGCGCGGAAGTCCGGCACCCCGATAAAGGTAGTAGGCGACCCCCTCTTCTACGAGCCTCTGGCCGCCGCCATAGACAAGGAGGCCCCGGCCGACCCGCAGCCCCTCGTCGAGGAGGTGAGCAGCATCATAAACGAGATGCACCAGGACGGGACCCTAACGAAGCTCTCCGAGAAGTGGTACGGCATAGACCTGACCAAGAAGCAGGGCGCCTGATCCCGGTTCCCTTAGACGACCATCTCGACCCTCGCTAACATAAGGGACCGCCTGGAGGCGCGGTCGGCGCGCTACTCGTTCCGCGCCAAGCTGGCAGTGGTGTGGGCCCTGATCTTCGTCGCGCTCGCGGTCCTCTTCGTGGCCTTCCAATTCGACACAGCATTCATGCTGCAGTGGCTGCCCTTCATCCTGGCCGGCGTGCCGCTGACGATCCTGATCTCCGTGCTTGGCATCCTGCTCGCCATCCCCCTCGCGCTGCTCGGCGCCCTGGGGCGGCTCTCGGCCAACCCCGTCTTCAACGGCATCAGCGGCTTCTACGTCTCCTTCGTCCGCGGGACGCCGCTGATAGTCCAGATCTTCTTTATCTACCTGGGCCTCCCGCAGCTCGCCCAGTACGCGCCGGGCCCGCTGCAGAACCTCTTTATCTTAGGGACGATAACCTCGGGGGTTCTGGCCCTGGGGATCAACTACGGGGCGTACATGGCGGAGATCTTCCGCGCCGGCATCCAGTCTGTCGGGCACGGGCAGATCGAGGCGGCGCAAGCTCTTGGGATGACGCGGGCGCAGACGATGCGCAGGATCGTGCTCCCGCAGGCGATCCGGGTCATCATCCCGCCTACGGGCAACGAGTTCATAGCCATGATCAAGGACTCCTCGCTGGTCGGCATCGTCGGCACCCAGGAGCTTTTCTTCCGGGCTTCGAAGATCGGGCGCCAGTACTTCCAGAACCTGGAGACGCTGGTCGTGGCGGCCATGATCTACTGGGCCCTGACTAGCATCTTCTCGTATTTCCAGGGGCGCCTGGAGAGGCGGCTCGCCACGGGCTACGTCAGGGAGCGCGGGGGGCCGCATGGGCACTGAGGCGCGGCCCGTGGTTAGCCTGAGGGGGGTACGCAAGACCTTCGGCGAAAACGAGGTCTTGAAGGGCGTGAACCTCGACGTGGCCCCGGGGGAGGTCGTCGTGATCTTCGGCCGCTCGGGCTCGGGCAAGAGCACGCTGCTCAGGTGCATCAACCTGCTCGAGGAACCGACCTCGGGGAGCGTGGAGGTGGCCGGCATCCGCTACGAGGCCGGGCAGGGTAATCGCCGCAAGCGCAACACTATGCGCGAGATCCGATCCCGCACCGGGATGGTCTTCCAGGACTTCAACCTCTTCCCGCACCTGAGCGCTATAGAGAACGTAATCGAGGCCCCGATAACCGTGAAGGGGATGCCAAGGGCGGAGGCGGAGCGGCTGGGGATGCGCTTTCTGGAGAAGGTAGGTGTTGCGGAGAAGCGCGACGAGCACCCCATAAGGCTCTCGGGCGGGCAGAAGCAGCGGGTCGCCATCGCCCGCGCCCTGGCCATGCAGCCCGAGGTGATGCTCTTCGACGAGCCAACCTCCGCCCTCGACCCCGAGCTTATCGGGGAGGTGCTGGCCGTGATGAAGGACCTCGCCCTTGAGTCGGGCACTACGATGGTGGTGGTTACGCACGAGATGGGCTTCGCCCGCGAGGTCGCCAACCGGATGGCCTTTATGCACGAGGGGAACCTTATAGAGGAGGGCCCCCCCGCCGAGCTGGTAGGCGGGGCCAAAGACCCCCGCACGCGACGCTTCTTGGAGGCCGTACTGTAGAGTTCCGGCTCCGGGCTATCCGCAGCACCGCTGCGGCGAGGGCCGGGGGCGTCTCAAGAACCGTGGAGCCGGTTCTTGCCTCTTCTCGCCCGCGCCTTTCTCTTTCTGCTCTTCGCCCTGCCGCTCTTCGTCGGGCCCTGGCTTCTCTCCGGGGGTGGCGTAGAGTTCGTCTCCTCCTCCTGCGCCCTCAGGACTGGGGCTGCCGTAGCGTCTCCCTCGGCGGGAGGTGGGCCTGGTGGGCGGCGGTAGATGAGGTAGTTCTGGCAGATGGTGATCAGGTTCGAGGTAACCCAGTAGACGAAGAGCCCGGAAGGGAACTTCGCCAGGAAGACGCCAAAGGCTACGGGCATGAGGCGCATGATCTTCTGCTGCTGGGCTGCCGTGTTCCTCATGGCCAGCTCTTGGGAGGCCATCATGGTCAGCACGTAGGCGACAGGGAGGATGAAAAGCGGGTCGGCGACGGTCAGGTCCTTGAACCAGAACAGGCCGCCGGTCTGGAAGCTGTCGAGCTTGTCGAACTGCCTGATCGTGTAGTAGAGCACGAGGAAGATGGGGAGCTGGACTAATACGGGCAGGCAGCCGCCGAGCGGGTTGATCTTGCGCTCCTGGTAGAGTCTCGCCGTCTCTTCCCGCTGCTTGTCGGGGTCGTCTTTGTGGCGGGCGCGTATCTCGTCCATCTCCGGTTTGAGCTCCTGCATCTTGCGCATGCTCTTGACCTGCCGGTAGGTCAGCGGGAAGAGCAGGGTGCGCACGACGACGGTGAGCATTACGATGGCGAGCCACCAGGGCGCGCCCCAACCGTGGAACGTGGAGAGAGTGGTCCCCATAAGGCTAAAGAGCGGGTCGAAGAGGCCCCTCAAGAGGTCGAGCATGTGCGGTTCGTCTCCTTCTCTGGGTCGGCGTCAGCGCGAGGGTGCAAGGCCCCGCTGGGCGCGGGGACGCGGGGTGCTACACCCAGCCGCCGAGGCCGGAGAGGAGGATGACGAGGGGTCCGAGGAGGAGGGCCACCAGCACGGGCCACCCCGCGGCCTCGCGGGGGACGACGCCGGGTACGAGGACCGCCGGCCCAACCCCGACGGGGCCAGAGCGGGCGAAGGCCCACGCCCCTGAGCGGCGGGGGATGCTCGCCGCCAGGTGGCCGATGTAGCCGGCCGCGCCGAAGAGGGCGAGCACGGAGAAGCCGTACTCGGGGTTCGCGTAGAGATCCTCGCGCGAGGAGAGGTGGGTCAGCAGGCCGAAAAGCAGGAGGCCGAGGGCGGGAAAGACGAGGCCAGGCGGCGCCGTCGTCGCTGCTCTCGCGCGAAATCTGCCCAACGTGCTATCCACTCCGGTTCTTGAGAGAACGGCGGCCGGGACCTCGAAGCCGCCGGCTCCAGGAGTCTAGCATCTCTGCCGGTGCCGGGGTCCTGCTGCGCGAAGGTTACTCCTGCGTTAAGCTAGGTTCCCCGTCCGTAGGAGCGGGCGCGAGGGGTTAGGCTTTAGGGAAAGGAGAGACCCGTGGCGGTAGAACCGGAGACGATTCGGAACGTGTGCCTGATCGGGCACAGGGGCAGCGGCAAGACCTCGATCGCCGAGGGCATGATAGGTCTTGCTTCCGGGCGGAGCGGCCCGGCGGGCGGCGTCCTTGACTACACAGACGAGGAGAGCGAGCGCGGCATGACTTTGGGCATGAGCGTCGCCCACCTCGGGTGGAAGGGGCGCCAGGTCAATGTGCTCGACACCCCCGGGGACGGGGGCTTCATAGGGGACGCCTTCGTCGCCCAGAGGGTGGCCGACTGCGCGATCCTGGTAGTCCACGCCCAGGACCCCATCCAGGTAGTGACCGAGCGCGTGTGGCGCCGGGGGGAGAGGGAGGACATCCCGCACATAATCGTAGTCAACCACCTCGACCGCGAGCGGACGGACTTTAGGGTGGTCGTCGAGCAGCTCAGGGGCCGCTTCGGGCAGGCGGTCGTCCCGCTCAATTTACCCATCGGGCGCGAGAACGACCTCAAAGGCGTCTACGGCCTCCTCACGGGGACCGCCTTCGTCGAAGGGGAGCAGAGAGGGGAGATCCCAGACGGCATGGAAGACGAGGTCGACGAGGCCAAGACCCAGCTCTTCGAGGCCATCGCCGAGAGCGACGACACGCTACTTGAGAAGTACCTCGAGGGGGAGGAGATCTCCACCGAGGAGGCGTTCGACGGTATCCGCAAGGGGATAGCCGAAGGCCTCATTATCCCCGTGATCGCCGCGAGCGCGGAGCGCATGATCGGCCTGGACCGGCTCCTCGACGTGATCGCCGGCAGCGCCCCGAGCCCCGCCGACCGCTCGCGCTGGGTGACGGAGGACGGCAAGCAGGTCCCGTGCGAATCTGACGGTCCGTTCGCGGCCTACGCCTTCAAGACCTACGTCGACCCTTACGCCGGGCGCCTGAGCGTCTTGCGGGTAGTTAGCGGCCGCTGCCGCTCGGACGAGGCGCTCGTCAACCCGCGCACCGGCTCCTCGGAGAGGCTCGGGGGCATCTCGCACCTCGTCGGCAAGGACCGCACCCCCGTAGACGAGGCGGTCGCCGGCGACATCATCGCTGTCGCCAAGCTCCGCGATACTGCTACCTTCGACACCCTCTGCAAACCGGAGAGGCCGATGTCGTTCGAGCCCGTCGAGCTGCCCGAGCCGACTGCTGCTTTCGCGGTCGGGGCGAAGGCGCGCGGCGAGGAGGAGAAGGTCTTCGAGGCCATCCGGCGCATCGTCGACGAGGACCCTTCCCTGAAGCTGGAGCGCTCGGAGGCCACCGGGGAGGATATCCTGGCCGGCCTGGCGCAGATGCACGTCGAGCTCGCGCTCGAGCGCATCCAGGGCCGCTACGGGGTCGAGGTCGAGGCGAGGCCGCCGAAGGTGCCTTTTATGGAGACGATCACGGGCTCGGCCCAGGCGCAGGGACGCTACAAGAAGCAGACCGGCGGCCGGGGGCAGTTCGGGGACGCGAGGATAGAGCTCTCCCCGCTGCCCCGCGGCTCGGGTTTCGAGTTCGAGAACGCCATCGTCGGCGGCGCCATCCCGCGCCAGTTCATACCCGCCGTCGAGAAAGGGATAATCGAGGCGATGAACGAGGGGACCATCGCCGGCTACCCTGTGGTCGACGTGAAGGTGCGCCTGCACGACGGCGCCTTCCACACCGTGGACTCCTCGGAGATGGCCTTTAAGGTGGCAGGCTCCATGGCCTTCAAGAACGCCCTCGAGAAGGCCAACCCCGTCCTCCTCGAGCCCTACGTGAAGGTCGAGGTGCTTGCACCCTCGGAGCTGGTCGGAGATATCATGGGCGACCTCTCCAGCCGGCGCGGGCGGCCGATGGGCATAGAGCAGCGCGGCGAGCGCCAGCTCGTCCAGGCGGAGGTGCCCCAGATCGAGATGCTCACCTACGCCCGCGACCTGCGCTCCATCACAGGCGGACGCGCCAACTTCCACGTCGAGCCTGGCCACTACGAAGAGGTCCCGCCGAACCTCGTGGAGAGGGTCCTGGCCGCCAACGAGAGGGAGGAAGAGAAGGCGGCGAGCTAATCGGACCGATCCACCTAAAAGCCCCCGGCCGCCGAAACCCCGTGCGGCCTCGGGGGTAACGCGGGCGAGCCCGAAGGCGGCCACTCCTCGTGTTCACCATCGCCCGCTACGAAGACGCCAGCCACCGCCGGGGCATCGGGCGGGTCCTCGAGGAGAACGGGTGGGAGCGGCGGTACGTCGCGGGCCAACTCGCCGCCATCGACGACCTGACGGCCGACGGACGGCCCGGGGTCAGGGGGAACGTCCTGGTCGCCGTGCCGGAAGAGCCGGAGAGCCCGGCGCGGGGGCCTGTCTGCGGGTTCGTCTCGGTCGAGTTCCGCGAGTGGAACCGGCTCGGGCAACTGCACGGCCTGGCGGTCGCCCCCGGCTCGAAGCGGCGCGGGGTCGCCTCGGCGCTCGTGCTGGCCGCCGAAGAGTTCGTGCGGGACCTGTCGGGGCGCGGGCTCTACGCGGATACGCCAGAAACCAACGAGGCCGCGCGGCACTTCTACCGGGCTCTGGGTTACGGGCTCGCGTACGCGATGCCAGACTACTACGACGACGGGCTCGACGGCGTGACTTACCTCAAGCTCTTCTCCGGGTAGCGCGGCTCGCGGCAGCCGCCC
>JADDPU010000616.1 GCA_016781725.1 Rubrobacter sp.
GGAGGGACCTTGGAGAGTCTATTCGACGCCGCGGAGGGCGGCGAAGAGAGCCGCGAAAAACGGCTGGAGGAACTCGCGCGCCAGGTCGCCGTCTGCACCAGGTGCGACCTCGCGACGACCCGCACGAACACGGTCTTCGCCAGCGGGGACCCCTACTCGCCGCTGATGCTCGTCGGCGAGGGCCCCGGCGAGAACGAGGACGCCACGGGTCTGCCCTTCGTCGGCCGGGCCGGCAAGCTCCTCGACGACATCCTGGCCGCGGTGGACCTGACGCGCCAGCAGGTCTACATCACGAACATCGTCAAGTGCCGGGCCGCCAACGAGGAGGGCGGCAGGATGAAGAACCGCCAGCCGAAGACTGGGGAGATAAGGGCCTGCAACCCGTACTTGCAGGGCCAGATAGAGGCAGTGAAGCCCTCCATCATCCTCTGCCTCGGTGGACCGGCGGCCAAGACGGTCATAGACAAGGACTTCAGGATCACCAAGGACCGCGGCAAGTGGTACGACGTGAACGGCGTCAAGACGATGGCGACCTTCCACCCCGCCTACGTCCTCAGGCAGCGCGGCGACGACCTCAAGAACACCAAGCGCCTCGTCTGGAAGGACATCCAGAACGTCTACGCCGAGTACCAGAAGGCTTTAGAGGAGCGGGGGAAGAACGGCGGGTAGTAGTCGCCGGCCGGGCGATTCGTAAACATTCTCATACCGTGTTTTGGCTTCTCCTGCTATAGTGCGGCCTGGGAGTAGTAAAACCGTCGAGAAGGGCTCGTAAAGCGTGGTCAGCACAACTACCGGCACTCGCATGATGGACAGCACCGACAAGGAGATCCTCAACCGGATCCAGCGGGAGGTCCCGCTGGAGCGGGAGCCTTTCGAGGCCATCGGGCGCGAGGTGGGGATAGGTGGCGACGAGGTGATCCGGCGCATAGAATCGCTCAAGAGGGCGCGGATCATCCGCCAGATCAGCGCCATCTTCGACACCCGGGTCCTTGGCTACGAGTCCTCCCTGGTCGCCGCCACGATCCCCCAGGAGAGGCTCAACGAGGGCGCCAAGGCCATAAACTCCCACCCCGGCGTCTCCCACAACTACGAGCGCAACAACGAGTTCAACCTCTGGTACACAGTCGCCGTCCCGCCCGACTCCCGCCTGGGGCTCGAGGGTACGGTCGAGGTCTTGCACCACATAAGCGGCGCCGAGAAGACCCGCATACTCCCTACGCTGAAGCTCTTCAAGATCGGGGTCACCCTCGACATGAACAAGGGCGCCACCGCGAAGAAGGAGGCCCCGCAGTACGGGGAGGCCGACCGGCAGATGGCCGACCGCAACATCTCGGAGGACGACAAGGCCGCCATCCGGGCCCTGCAGGAGGACGTCCCCCTAACGCCGCGTCCGTTCGACCTCTGGGGCCGGCAGGTAGGGCTCTCCTACCAGGAGCTCCTCGAGAGGGCCTACGACCTGCGCGACCGCAAGATCATGCGCCGCTTCTCGGCCGTCCTCTACCACCGCAAGGCTGGCTTCAGGGCGAACGCGATGGGCGTGTGGAAGGTGCCGGAGGGGCGCATCGAGGAGGTCGGCAACGCCTTCGCCCAGTACCAGGCGGTCTCCCACTGCTACGAGCGGCCTACCTACGAGGACTGGCCGTACGCGGTCTTCTCCATGGTCCACGGGCGCAGCGTCGAGGAGTGCGAGAACGTCCTCTCCGCGATGGCCGAGGAGACAGGTCTCACCGACTACGCCTCCCTCTACTCGACCCGCGAGTACAAAAAGACGCGGGTCCGATACTTCACGCCGGAGATGGAGGCCTGGGAGCGTCTCTACGCCGGCATCCTGCGCTGATTTAGGTTTCAGGCATCAGGCTACAGGCGTCAGGTCTTAGGGGGCGGCTCCCTTGTTGAGCGCGGCGCTTCTGGTGGCGCTCCTGGCGGCCTTGCTCGCCGGGGTAGTTACGGGGCTCACGGGGTTCGGGCTGGCCCTGATCAGCACCCCCATCCTGCTCTTCGTCTACGAGCCTAAGACCGTGGTCGTCTTGACAGCGATCTTCTCGATTTTTATCAACACGGCCGTGGTGTGGGACTCGTGGCACGAGTCGCGCAAACGCCTCGCGCTAACGCTACTGGTCCCGTCCCTTATCGGCGTCGTGGTCGGCGTCGAGGTCTTGCGGGTCATCGACCCTGACTACGTGCGCCTCGGGGTGGGTATGATCGTGGTCTTCTCGGCCCTGCTCCTCGTCAGGGACGTGAGGCTGCCCGGCGCGGATACCCGGTGGGGGACGCTCGTCGCGGGTTCGGCCAGCGGGATGCTCTCGACCTCGACCGGGCTCGCAGGACCGCCGGTGGTGCTCCTCCTCGCCTCGCGCGGCCTACCCAAGCACGAGTTTCGGGGGACGAGCGCGCTGTACTTCCTGCCCATGAGCGTGGCCGGGATAGCCGTCCTCGCCCTCCGCGGCCTCGTGGACGCCTCGGAGGTGCCCCTGGGGCTCTTGCTGGTCCCCGCCGCCATCGTCGGGAAGGCCCTGGGCACAGCGCTCCTGAGGCGCGTCTCCGAGGGGGCGTTTCGCGCCGTCACCCTTGGCCTCGTGATCCTCACGGGCACTTTGGGCGTCGCGACCGCGGCGTGGGCGCTGCTGTAGCTTAGGCCGTAAGGACTGCTAGCGTCACACCCCCCTCCCGCCGATGGGAGCGCTTACTACTGGCCGGTCTTCGAGGTTTCGAGCACTCCCGCTTCTTTGAGCACCGCCCCTATTGCCTCCTCATCGGAAGCCGGCAGAGCCGGTCCGCGCACGGCGGGGGAGATGGGCACGCCGAGCATTCCCATCGCGAGCTTTATGGCTCCGATGGCCGGGTCGCTGTTGGCGCCGAGCGTCACGAGCTTGAGGACGCGCCGGTGCAACGCGGCGGCCCGGTCGAGATCGCCGTCCTTGGCTGACCTCACCAGGTCGACGAACAGCCCGGGGGCGACGTTCGCGAAGGCGCAGATGGAGCCGTCGGCCCCCGCGAGGAGGGAGGGTAGGATCAAATCCTCCCACCCGGAGAGGACCGTAAAGTCGGGCCTCGCCTTCTTG
>JADDPU010000597.1:0-9846 GCA_016781725.1 Rubrobacter sp.
CTCGCGCTCCAGCATGAACCTGTCAGCCAGCTTAGCCACGCCGGTGATTATAGAGTAAGGCGGCTACGATGCCGAACGATCCCGCCTCGAAGGTTCCAGGGGGCGCCCCTAGAGCCGGACGGTCTTCTCGTTCTCCAGGCGGTCGAGCTTCCACTCCCCGTCCTCGTTGACGCACACCCACGTCCCCGAGAGGAGTTCGGAGCCCCAGGTATGGTCGAGCCTCACCTCGAACGTTACCTCCGCCTCATCCCCCGAGGCCTCGGCCACCGGATACTGGTACCCCTCGAAGTCCATGTACGTGAACGTGTAGATGTCCTCCTGCTCCGCCCACCGTTCGACGGAACCGATCTCGCGCTGAAGGCGCTCGGAGAGGTAGCTGTACGACGCTTGGGGCCTGGCGAATGACATCTCGTAGTACATGTCGAAGACCGCCTGCTCGGCTGCCTGCAAGGGTGGGGCTGGTACTTCGGACGCCTCCCCGGCGGTCCCGGCGCCCCGGTTCTCGGCGGGCCCCTGCTCCGCGGCCGCGGGCTTCCCGGCCTCGCCTGCGGCAACATCTCCCTCGGGCCGATTCTCTCGCTGCGGGCCGGCGGCCTGCTCCTGCCGCTTGGAGCCCGACTCGGAAGTCTGCGAAGCCTGCTCGTCGGGGCCGAGCAGCGCCCAGACGCCCGCGCCGGCCAACAGGAGCAGGAGGAGCGCGGCCACCGCGAAGGCGAGCAGCTTCCTCTGCTGAGAACCCGCCCTGAAGGTGCGCGTCGGGAGGCTTATGGTCCTCTCGGGCGGACCGGCGGAGGGGTCAGACGACCCAATACGCCGCACTCTGTCCTTGAAGGCCGCCACGCCCGAGACCCCGGCCGGCTTCGCGAAGCCGGCGGCATCGTTCAGTGAGGCCTGGGCCTTGCGCGCCGCAGGGGAGCCCCCGAGCGCGGAGCTGCGCTCCAGGAGCCTCTCGTGGAGGCGGGTGGGCTCCGGACGCTCGGCCGGGTCCTTGGCGAGGCAGTCGAGGATCAGGGCTTCCAGCCCCTCGCCGATGCGCGCGCCGCGCTCCCTGGGAGGGACGGGCATCTTGAGTATGTGCTGGTTGGCCACCTCTATGGGGCTGCCGGAGAACGGACGGCGGCCTACGGCCGCGTGGTAGAGGGTAGCGCCGAACGAGTAGACGTCGCTCTTGGGAGTGACCCTCTCCCCCTTGAGCTGCTCGGGGGAGGAGTACGCCGCCGTCCCGAGGTACGTGCCCGGGTGCGTCTCGTGGGTCGAGTCGAAGGCCCTGGCTATACCGAAGTCCGCCAGCTTCGGGTTCCCCTGCCCGTCCAGGAGAATGTTGCGGGGTTTGACGTCCCTGTGGATGATGCCGCGCGCGTGGGCGTGGGCGAGGCCAGAGACGACGTCGGCCGCGACGCGGGTTAGCATCGCCTCGGGTAGCGGCCCGGTCCTGTCTATGAGGTCCTTGAGGTCCCCGCCGGGGACGTACTCCATCACTATATAGGAGACCTCGCGGCCGTCGATCAGGTCCTCGCCCGCGTCGTAGACCCGCACCGTGTTAGGGTGGGAGAGCCGCGCTGCGGTGCGCCCCTCGCGCCTGAAGAGCGCCCCTATCTCAGGGTCGTCGAACTCGGCGTCGAGGACCTTCACTGCAACGGGGCGGTCGAGGACCTCGTCGCGCCCGAGAAAGACACGAGCTATACCGCCGGAGCCGAGCTCTCGCACGAGCACGAACCTGTCCCCCAGGCGGCTCACGGCGCTTCCGGGGCCAACCCCAGAGGAGACTAGATGACCTCCCTGCCCATCGCGCCAGCGAACGGCTGCAGGACGTCCTTGAGGCCCATCAGCGCCTCTACGGGAAGCGCCTGCTCCCCGTCGCAGAGCGCCTCCTGGGGCTCGTGGTGGCTCTCGACCATCAGCCCGTCGGCCTCGGCCGCCACGGAAGCCTTGCTAAGGGGCACTACCAGATCCCGCCGGCCGGCGGCGTGGGACGGGTCCACGATCACGGGCAGGTCGGTGAGACGCTTCGCCACGATCACCGCCGAAAGATCCAACGTAAAGCGCGTGCTCGTCTCGAAGGTGCGGATGCCCCGCTCGCACAACACCACGTTGTCCCCGCCTGCGGCGGTGATGTACTCGGCGGCCAATAGCCACTCCTCGACCGTCGCGGAGAGGCCCCTCTTGAGGACCACCCCGTGGTCCGTGCCGGCGATGGCGGCCCCGATGCGCCGCAAAAGCGAGAAGTTCGCCATGTTGCGCGCTCCTACCTGAAGGATCTCGGCGTGCTCCATCACAAGCTCGATGTCGTAAGGGTCCATCACCTCGGTGACGACCTTGAGGCCCAGGTCGCCCCCGACCTCGGAGAGGATCTTCAGCCCTTCCTCGCCGAGACCCTGGAACGAGTAGGGGGAGGTGCGGGGCTTGAAGGCGCCGCCGCGCACGTACTCGAAGCCTGCCTGCTTGACGGCCTTCGCGGAGGCGACGAACTGCTCGTAGCTCTCGACCGTGCAGGGGCCGGCGATCACCCTGAAGGTGTCGGGCCGGATCATGCCGTTGTGGGTCTTTACGTCGGTTTTTACGCTCGCCGAAACGTCCATCGCTATCTCTGGTACTCCCCGCGTTGTATCTCAATGTCGCGGATGCGGTGCAAGATGAGCTCGAAGATGTCGCGCATGGAGGAGTCGTAGATCGGGCCCTCGTTGTACTCGACGGCCCTCTGGAGGATCTCCTCCTCCCTTTTCGGGTCGAAGATCGGGATCCCCGCCTCGGCCTTTATAGTGGCTATCTCCTGCACGACGCGCGCCCGCTCGTTCAAGGCCCGGATGAGCTCCCGGTCGACCTCGTCGACCCGCTCCCTGAGCTCCTGTATCTTCTCCTGCATCCTGGCATCCGTCATAGGAGCCTGGATTCTATCTGCACGCGGCACATAAGGCAAACGACGCCCCCCGTTGCAAGGCTCCATGCAGAGCCTTACTCTTTAGCGGCTGAGGACCCACGAACGGAAGGCTGTGACCCGCAACCCGATGCCTCTGAGCTTTAGACCCGAACTCGACCCGCTGAGGCCATACGTGCCCCCGAAGTCCTGGAGGATGGCTGCCGAGGGCAGGGACGACAAGGCTTACGCCAAGCTAACCTCGAACGAGCTGGCCTTCGGTCCGCTGCCCGAAGCGGAGGCGGCCCTCGTCGAAGCGCTCCCCCGCGCCAACCGCTACCCGGACAGCCACGTCTCGCGGCTCAGGCGCGCGATAGCCGACGCGAACCCGGGCACGGAGCCCGCCAACGTGCTCGTCGGCAACGGTTCGAGCGAGGTCCTGTTGAACGCGCTGCAGCTGCTCCCCAGGGGCGGCGAGGTCGTCTTCCCGTGGCCCTCGTTCAGCCTCTACCCGACAGTCTGCGCAGTCCTCGGCACGAAGGCCCGCCCCGTGCCCCTGGCCGAAGGGCACGGGATCCCGGCCGAGGCGCTCCTGTCCGCGGTGACTGACGAGACGCGGGCCGTGATCCTGTGCAACCCAAACAACCCGAGCGGGACTTATCTGGGCCTGGACGGGGTGCGAGAGCTGGCGGCGGAGCTCCCATCAAGCGTGCTCCTGATCCTTGACGAGGCCTACGTGGAGTTCGTCGAAGATACATCCTACGAGAACTCCCACGCCCTCGCCCTCGAGAGCGAGAACGTCGTCGTGGCCCGCACGTTCTCCAAGGCGCACGGGCTCGCGGGTTTAAGGGCGGGTTACGGGATCGCTTCGGAGAGGATCGCCGACCACGCCGAACGGGTCCGCTTCCCGGTCTCCGTCAACCTGGCAGCCCAGGTCGCCGCCACGGCCTCGATGCTGGCGCGGGAGAAGGTAGCGGCGCGCGCGGGGTTCGTGATCCGGGAGCGCAAGCGACTGCAAGAGGCGTTCCGCGACGCGGACCTGGACTTTATACCCTCCCAGGGTAACTTCGTGATGGTCCGGTTCGGGGCCGACGCCTTCGAGAGGTCCGGTATCCTCGTGAGAGAAGGCGCAGCCCTGGGGTACCCGGGCTGGAGCCGGGTAACCGTCGGCAACTCGGAGGAGAACGACCGGGTGATCCAGGCCATAGCAAACAAGGATGGGGCCTTGGAGCGGGGCGCGTGAGCCGTACGCTCGGCATCGTTGGGGTGGGCCTGATCGGGGGCTCCGTCGGCCTCGCCGCCCGGGAGGCCGGCTGGCAGGTCGTCGGCGTGGACCGCCCCGAGGTGCTCGAGGAGGCCGCCAGGATCGGCGCCATAGACCGCGCCTCGACCCTCAAGGAGACGCGGGGCGCCGACCTCGTCGTGCTCGCCGCCCCCATCTCCAAGGTGACGGGCCTCGTCTCCGAGCTTCCCCCCACGGACGCCCTCGTAACCGACGTCGCCAGCGCCAAGGGCGCCATAGTCGCGGAAGCGGAGCGGCAAAAACTGCGCTTCGTCGGCGGGCACCCGATGTCCGGGAGCCAGCTCTCCGGCGTGGCCAACGCCAGCGCCGGCCTCTTCAAGGGCGCCCGCTACTTCCTGACCCCGACCGACCGGACCGATCCAGACGACTACCGCGAGGTCGCCGGGTTCGTCCGGGAGCTCGGCGCCGTCCCGACCGCCGTGGACCCCGAGAAGCACGACCTCCTCATGGCCGCCCTCTCCCACCTCCCCCACCTCATGGCCGCAGCACTCCTGAAAGTCGCCTCGGACATCTCGCCGGAGGCCCTCTCTTTCGCCGGCCCATCCTTCAGGGACCTGACCAGGGTCGGGGCCTCGAACCCCGGCCTGTGGTCGGACATCCTGGCCGAGAACGCGCCGGCGCTCGGGGAGGCTTTGGGCGCCTTCGCCGGGGCGATGGCGCAGCTTGGGAGCGAGATCCAGGACCGCCAGGCCATCGAGAACCGCTTCCGGGCTGCCCGCGAGGCCTACGACGCCCTCGGCGGCATCCTCGTCGAGAAGAGCGGCGAGAACGCCGAGGTCGCCATCCCGGTCGAGAACCGCCCTGGCGTCTTCGCCGAGGTGACGACGCTTATGGGCTCGAACGGCATAAACATCCTCGATCTCTACGTCCGCCACTCCGGCACCGAGCGCGCCGCCCTCGTCCTGACCCTGGATGCCGGGGACGTAGAGACGGCCCGCTCGCTCCTGCGCGAGGCGGGCTTCGGGTCCGAGATCCAGGCTTAACCGAGGTTTACTATGCGTTTCAAAACCCCTACCCCTTCAGCGGCGCGTCGCGACGATCGCGGCGTCGGCGGGGGCGGTCAGGATCTCGGTCGCCGCTAGCCTGGGATCGTTCAGCCAAAACTCGCGCACGGGGTCAGGAAGGCCGCGCCACTCTTCTGGCCACAGCGCCTCGGGCGTCAGGTCGTCGAGGAGCACAGTCCCGCCTGGCTTGAGGGCGCCCAGCAACGTCTCGGGCTCGCGCTCCTTGGCCCTGCCGCCGTCGGCGAACAGGAGGTCGAACGGGCCGTGGGCCAGCAGTCGGTGCCAGTCGCCGTCCAACACGCAGACGTTGGGCGTGTCGGCGAAGAGGCTTCGGGTGGCCTGCGCCCTGGCTGGGTCGAGCTCGACGGTGACGAGAGAGGCGCTGCTCGCCAAAGCGCTCGCCATCCAGGCTGTGCCCACCCCGCAACCCGTGCCGATCTCGCCGACAAGGCCGCCCCTGACGCGGCTTGCCAGCACGGTTAGGAGTCTGCCCACCGCTGGCGTACAGGAGTGCTCGAAGCGCGACCGCCGGGCGAGATCTAAGGCCAACCGGACTAGTGCAGGGTCCTCTACCGTCATCGCGCTCCCCTTCCTGGTATTGGGGCGAAGTATACTTCAGCGGCTCTCGGGAGTGTCGCCGTAGGATTAGCCTCAGTCTCCGCCCATCCTCCGGGCGAGCGCCTCAAAGAGGGCGTCGCACTCCCTTTCGAGTACCGCGCCGACTACCTCGAAGCCGCCGAAAGACGAGCGGCCGGCCACCTCCTCAGCCGCAAGGTCTATCTGCGGCAGACCGAGCCTTTTGAGCGTCGCTATCGAGGTACCGTAGACGACGCGCGGGATCCCGCTCCAGAGGATGGCGCCGGAGCACATGGGACAGGGCTCGGCGGTGGTGTAGAGGACTAGTCGGGTCCACTCCGCGTCCGGACGGGACCCCACGAGGTTCATGATCGCCGCCGTCTCTCCGTGCAGGATCGGGCTCTTCTCGGCGTCGTTGACGCCCTCAGCCAGGACCTCGCCGGACTTCGGGTCGGCTATGACGCAGCCGAAGGGCGCGTCGGGGTTGAGGTGCGCGAGCTCGATAGCCCGCCGCATGTAGCGCTCGTGGTCCACGATCCTTCGCGGCCTACGCGAAGATCTCCGCGACGGGCAGCTTCCAGCCAGGTACCACGTCGGCGCCGTCGATAGCATCGTTCTCCGTGAGCATACGGATATCGTCGAGCGAACGGTACACGGTCACGGTGCGCCGCTCCGGGTCGACGGCCAGCACCATACGGCAGCCGGCTTCGAGCCACGCGAGGGCTTTCTCGACGACCTGCGCGTGGGTGTCGCCGGGAGAGACCACCTCGACCGCCAGGTCGGGCGCGCCGGGCCAGAAGCCCGCTACACGACCCGCTTTTTCGACGCGCTCTCGACTCACGAAGGCGGCGTCGGGAGCTCGTACGGTATCGGGGTCCGAGGCGAGCTTGAAGCCCGTCTCCGCAGCATAAACGCGGCCGAGCTCGTTCGCTCTAACGTGGCTGTTCAGAGACGTCCCGATGTTTATAGCGACGTACCCATGCTCGCTCCCGGCCGGCGGCATCTTGTGTAGCTCCCCCTTTACCAGCTCATAGCGGAAGCCGTCGTCCGGCATGCCCAGGAGCTCTTCGGATGTAATTTGCCTTGCCTGGGTAGTCACGCGAGCCACCCCGCCACCTCGACGTCCGTTAGCCACCTCACCCCGATATCATACGCCTCGGGCGCATCTCTCGAAACCGAGAATTACGTTGTCCCGATCAATATACTCCCCTTGATCGGGGTCTATCTCCCCAACACGTGCCTGAGGGCATCTTCGAGATCGGGGTGCCTGAACGCGTAGCCGGTCTCCTGGAGCCGGGCCGGCTGCATGCGCTGGCTCGCCAGCAAGAGCTCGTCGGCCACCTCGCCGAGCACGATGCGGGCCGCTGGGGCCGGCACTGGGAAGATGGTCGGACGGTTCAAGACGCGGCCAAGCACCTTGGTGTACTCCGCGTTCGTGAGCGGGTTCGGGGAGCCTACGTTTACCGGGCCGCTTACGCTCTCGTTGGTCAGGGCGTGGACAAAGGCGCCCACCACGTCGTCGAGGGTGACCCAGGACCAGTACTGCCTCCCGCTCCCTACCTTTCCACCCAGGCCGAGCTTGAAGATGGGCAGCGTCGCGCCCAGCGCGCCGCCTTTCGTGCTCAGCACGATCCCGACCCTGGGGTGAACCACCCGGATGCCGGCCTCCCGCGCCGGCTCCGCCGCCGCCTCCCAATCACGGCACACCTCCGCCAGAAAGCCCGAGCCGGGGCCGCTCTCCTCGGTGAGCAGCTCGTTGCCCCGGTCGCCGTAGTACCCGACCGCCGAGGCCGAGACCATTACCGAGGGCGGCGCGGAGAGCGCGGCGATAGCCTCGGAGAGGAGCCGGGTCCCCTTCCGCCGGCTCTCCAGGATGCGCCGCTTTTTCCCGGGTGTCCAGCGGCCCTCGGCGATGCTCTCTCCGGCGAGGTGGACGACGGCGTCCGTCCCCTCCAGATCGTCTATCGTGCCGGCTTCGGGGTCCCACCCGAGGTCATCCGCGGACTTCGGGGAACGGGTCAGGCGGGTCACCCTGTGACCGCCGGCCTCGAGCTCCGGTATCAGAGTCCCCCCGAGGAACCCCGTGGCCCCGCTGATGAGTACGTTCACGCCCAGACCTCCAGTGCTCGCCGCCAGCGTACCCCATGGTAGCGCCTCCCCGAGAATAGGGCTGTGCGGCCCTCCACAGCCCCGCTAAAGCCAGCCGGAGCGGCGGAAACCCAGGTAGACAGATACCACTACTATCACCACGAGCGTGAGCGGGCGCCGGAGACCGACGACCTTGCCCACGATAGAATCCGACCCATGCGAACTTACTCCCACGCCCTGCTGACCTGGGCCACCGCCCGGCGCGCCCACTCGGCGGCACGAGCTGCCTCCTGGGCCGCCCTCGGCGCGACCCTCCCCGACCTACCCATCCTGGCGGGGACCACCTGGCTCGCAACCCGGCGACTCGGGCGGCTCTCCCGCGCCGAGCTCGACACCGAGGTCTGCGCCCGAAGACTCTTCCGCACCCCTGACACAGCCTTCCACTCCGCGCTTCCGGTGGCCACAGCGCTCGTCTTGTACGGCACCTCGGGAGCAAGATACCGTAGGAGCGAAAGCGCCCTTCTCCCCCTCCTGCTCGGCTGGGCCGGCCACGTCGCGACCGATACCCTCACCCACGGCTCGGACGCGCGCCCACTCCTCTGGCCGCTCTCCTCCTACCGATTCCACAGCCCCGTCTCCTACAGGGAACGCGAACGCTACGCGCTGCCCTTTACCGTCGCAGAGCACGCAGCGGTGCTGGCCGCGCTTATGTCCTCCCGCAAACACCACTCCTAAAACCCCAAGATACCCCAAGAACGCTATCTCGCCAGACAAGGGCGCTTCCCCGCACCCGCGAAACCCGATCCCACCTTCCCGAGCACAACTCCGAATCTGTGTTACCATCCATGTGGATGGTCAATAGATGTTATACGGATGTTACCTGGATACAAGAGGATGAGAAGTCGGTATGAGCGAGACGGAGAAGATCACCATCAACCTCGGCTTGGTGGATCTCGGACAGATAGACTTGCTGGTGCAGGAAGGTTTCTACTCCAACCGCACGGACTTTATCCGGACGGCTATCCGCAACCAGCTCACCACGCACGCCGAGGCGGTCAGGCAGACCGTGGCGCGTAAGACGCTGGTGCTCGGGCTGGAGAGCTACACCCGCCGTGACTTGGAGGCGGTGCGCGAGTCCGGTGAGACCCTGGAGATCAGGGTGCTCGGCCTGGCGACCATAGCCGACGACGTCAGCCCGGAGCTGGCCCGCGAGACCATAGGCTCGATCGCGGTGCTCGGGGCCCTGCGGGCCAGCCCGGCCGTCAAGGCGGCGCTAAAGGACAGGATCCTATCCCCCTAAGACCGGAAGGAGCAAGATCGTGAACGACCAGATGCACAACGGGATGGCGGAGGCCACGCGCCTCACCCAACAGGGCCGCCTCGAGGAGGCGACCGCGGCCATCCAGCGCGCCCTCGCGGGCAAGGCCCCGGTGGGCTCTTCCGCCAGGTCCGGCGGCGCGGACGAGCCGATCGAGGTGGTCTCACGCCTCACGAAGAAGACCCAGCAAGGCCCGGCCGAGGGCCCGCGCGCGTCCGGCCCTGCGGCGACGCAAGCGCCCCCCGGGCCGACCCTGCGTTCCCGGGGCGTGCAGCGCCCGCCCGGGATGGCGACGGGGAGGTCCGCGTCCGTCGTCGTCCCCAAGGGGGCACGCTTCCTGGAGCGGTCTTACACCAATGACGCGGGGACCCGTTCATACAAGCTCTACGTCCCGAGCGGCTACCAGGGCCAGGCCGTGCCCCTGATCGTCATGCTCCACGGCTGCACCCAGGACCCCGACGATTTCGCCGCCGGCACCCGCATGAACGCGCTCGCCGAGGAGCACAGCTTCCTCGTCGCCTACCCGGCGCAGGCAGGCAACGCGAACGTGCAAAGGTGTTGGAACTGGTTCGAGGTCGCGCACCAGCAGCGCGGTCGGGGCGAGCCTTCGCTCATCGCCGGCATCACGGGCCGGGTTGTCGACGAGTACAACGTCGCCGAGGAGCGGGTCTACGTCGCCGGGATGTCGGCAGGGGGGGCGATG
>JADDPU010000597.1:10106-11011 GCA_016781725.1 Rubrobacter sp.
CGGCTCGCCGGGACGGGTGACTACGCGCCAAGGGCAGGTGCCTGGCGGCCACGCCTACACCCGGACCGCTTACCACGACCGTGAGGGGAACGTAGTGGTGGAGCGGTGGACCGTCAGCGGGCTCGGTCACGCCTGGTCGGGCGGGAGCCACCCCGGCTCGTACACGGACCCCAAAGGCCCCGACGCCTCGGCCGAGATGGTGCGCTTCTTCGAGCAGCACCGCCGCCGGTAGCCGACCCGGACAGGGCCCGCGCCGGTCTATAGCGGATTGTCGCGCCGGAGGCGGGGCTCGCCGTTCGGGGCCTCGAGGCGGCGCCTCTCCCCTTCGTCCTTAGAGCTGTCCTCGTTGGCGAGGCCGGCGCCGGCGGCCAGGGTGCTAATGGTCCCGGCGAGGTCCTGAATCTCGGATGGGACGACGAAGAGCTTGCTCGCCGGTCCCTGAGCCATCTCGGGGAGGGCCCTCAGGTACAGAAAGCGCAGGGCCTCCTGGCTGAGGTTCGCGTCGCTTAAAGCGTCGAAGAGGCGGCCGGTCATCTCGATCTGGGCGGTCTGGACGCTGCGGTAGGCCTCGGCCTCGCCCTCGGCGCGGAGCACGGCGGCTTTCTGCTCGCCCTCGGCGCGCAGGATGGCGGATTCCTTCTCGCCCTCGGACTTCAGGATCGCCGCGCGCTTGTCGCCCTCGGCGGTCAGGATCGCCGCGCGGCGGGTCCGCTCGGCCTGCATCTGCTTCTCCATCGCCTGCTGTATGTCCCTCGGCGGCGTGATCTCCTTGAGCTCGACCCGCGTCACCCTGATGCCCCACTTCTCCGTCACCTCGTCCAGGATCGTGCGGAGCTTGCCGTTGATCTCGTCCCTGGAGGTGAGGGTCTTGTCCAGGATGAGGTTGCCGATCACGTTGCGCAAGG
>JADDPU010000229.1 GCA_016781725.1 Rubrobacter sp.
CGTACTCTATGCGGCCGTTGCGCAGCAGGTTCACCCGGTCGCAGACGTCGAAGACCTGGGCGTAGTTGTGGACTATGAGGATCATGGGTATGCCCCGCTCCTCCTTGAGGCGCTGGATGAGGTCGAGGATCAGGGCCCCCTCCTTCGCCCCCATCGCCGCCAGGGGCTCGTCCAGCAGGAGCATCTTCGCGTCGGAGTAGACGGCGCGCGCTACCGCTATCGCCTGGCGCTGGCCGCCGGAGAGGCGGGCTACGGTGGTGTCTATCGAAGGGATCCTGACGCCCATGTCGTCGAGGTAGCGCCTGGTGTGCTCCTTCATCTTGCGGTTGTTGAGGAAGGGTCCCACCGTCATCTCGCCGTTCAAGAACATGTTGTGGAAGACCGACAACTCGTTGACGAGCGCCAGGTCCTGGTAGACGGTCTGGATGCCCAAAGAGCGCGCCTGCGAGACGGAGCGGAGGTTGACCTCCTTGCCCTCGATCAGGATCCTGCCCCCGTCAGGGCGGTGGAAGCCTGTTATGGTCTTGATCAGGGTGCTCTTGCCTGCCCCGTTGTCCCCGATGAGACCGAGAACCTCGCCCTCTCGGACGTGCAGGTCGACGCCCTTGAGGACCTCGACCGCGCCGAAGCGCTTGACGACGCCCTCGGCGCGCAGGAAGTCCGAGCCGTTGGCGGAGGAGCGGTCGCTGTGCCCGTTCTCCATCACGCCCTCCCTGTGCCGCGCAGCCTGGCGACGTAGACGTTGAGGATCATGGCGACGAGGATCGCTATCCCAAGGATGATGTTGAAGGTATAGGCGCTGATGCCTTGCAGGGTGAAGCCGTTGCGGAGGATGGTGAGGACCAGCGCCCCGAGGAACGCGCCGGTGACGGTCCCGACCCCGCCGAGGAGCGCCGTACCCCCGATAACCGCCGAGGCGATGCAAAGGAGCACGATGTCGGGGCCGCCGGCGAGAGGGTCTATGGAGTTTATGCGGAAGGACTCGATGATGCCGACCAGCCCGCCGAGGACGGCGCAGAGGATAAAGTTGCCGATCTTGATGCGGGCGATGCTCACGCCCGCCTCCCTCGACCCGAGCGGGTTGCCGCCCGTAGCGTAGGTGTGTAGCCCCCACCGAGTGCGCGAAAGGACGAGCTGGAGAACGGCCACGACGATCAGGGCCCAGATGGCCCCTGACCAGGCGTACTCCCCCAGAGCCTGGGTGATGAGGTTCGTGTCCGGCGTGGTCGCCGGAAAGCCGCCTGTCAGCGTGACGTTCAAACCGGCGAGTAGGAAGAACATCCCGAGCGTCGTGATGAGCGAGGAGACGCCGAGGTAGACCGTGATCACGCCGTTGACCAGCCCTACCAGCGCGACGCCGAGCAGCCCCACCAGGACCGCGAGCGGCAACACCAGGAAAAGCTTGTCGTAGGCCAGGTACATGACGATGGGCGCGAACGCGAAAGACTGGCCGACCGAGAGATCTATCTCGCCGCAGATGAGCAGCAAGCACAGCGCCGACGCGATGACCACGTAAGGCACGGCGAACTGGGCGAGCGAGAGGATATTCTGCTGCGAGAGAAAAGCGCCATTTGCCGTCTGGAAGTAGATCGCCAGTCCCACCAGGACGATGAGGATGCTCACCTCCCGCAGCCGGACCAGACCACCCAAAAGCCGGCCGCCGAGCCCGCCCTCTTGTCCCCCGGCCCCCGGCCTCTCGCGCGCGGTGGTCTCGCTCAAGTCTCCTCCTCTCGCTCTCCGCGGCCCGGGCCTACGCGGGCGCCTGCACGATCTTCTGCGCCTCCGAGTCTCCCTCGAAGCGTGACTCGGTCTGGAGGTAGCGGTCGACGGTCTCGGGGGTGACGAAGATGAGCCCCGTGTTGGTCTCGGCAGGCCCCGTGATCCCGCCGGAGAGCTTGTAGAGGTAGAGCTGCATTACCGGCAAAAAGCCCTGCAAATATGGCTGCTGGTCTATGGTGAAGTCTATGTGCCCGGCCTTCATGAGCTGCAGGATCTCAGGCAAGAGGTCGTACCCGCCGGCCTTGACTCCCTGCTCGGCGAGGCCGAACTGCTCCATCACCTGGGCGACACCCTGCGTGCTCCCGGCGTCCACGGCGAACATGCCAGCCACGTCCTTGTGCCCGTTGTACCAGGCCTCGATCCTCGACCTCTCCTCCGGCAGCTCGGCCCCCGTGGTGACCTGCTGGATCTCGATGTTAGCCCCGGAGTCCTCTATGGCTTGCCTCGCCCCGTCGATGCGCGGCTGGATGTTGAGCTGGCCCGGCGTCGCTATGAACAGGGCCACAAGCCCCTCGCCCACTATCTCCACGATCCTCTTGCCCATCTCCACGCCGGACTGGAACAGATCCTGCCCCACGTACGCGAGCGCCGGGTTCGTCCCTGGCCCCTTGCCGTTGGCGTTGTAGGCGATCACCGGTATGTCCTGATCCAGGGCCTCCTGGATCGGGTCGTTGAACGCGGTCGGGCTCACCACCGCGACGGCGATGCCGTCAGCGTTACCCGAGATGGCGGTGTTCATCTGGTCCACCATGTCCTTGACTACCGAGTTCTCCGAACCCGTCCACTGCGACGTCGTTCCCAGCAGCGCCTGCGCGTCCTCGATGCCGTACTGCGTCGGCACGAAGAACGGGTTGGTCGTCACGTGGTTGACGAACACGAAGTTGTACTCGGGCGTCTCCGGGAAGTTGCCCCCGGACCCGCCTGACCCACCGCCGCCCTGGCTCGCCTGCTGGGCCGCCTCCCGACGGCACCCGGCGAGCAACAACCCGGCCGAAGCCAGCGCCGTCGCCGACAGGAACCGCCGCCGCCCCAGCCTGTAGTCCCCGAGCCCCCTTGGACCGGATCCACGCTCGCTCATCCATAACCCCCGTCTGATTGCTCTTGCGAATGCCGCTCCTTGGCCAACATAGTCATACCGATCCGTGATCGTGTCAAGCGCGCTCTCGTGGTGGTTCCGTTGATCCTATCCCTGCTCCCACCACAGGCCCATGCGGGCTGTGGTGCCGCCGTCCACGTAGAGGATCTGGCCCGTCACGAAGTCCGCCGCGTCGGAGGCGAGGAAGG
>JADDPU010000598.1 GCA_016781725.1 Rubrobacter sp.
ACCTCGAAGGCTAGCTCACCATCTTGCGCCCCAACTACCAACCTGTCGCCGGGTTCGAGCGAGCCGTCGAGGATCATGCGCGAGAGCTGGTTGTCCACCCGGCGCTGTATGGTCCGTCTGAGGGGCCGAGCCCCGAACTCGGGGTCGAAGCCCTCCTCGGCCACAAGCCCTACCGCCTCGTCCGTGAACTCGACCTCGACGTCCTGGGCCTTGAGGCGCCTCCTGGTGCGCTCGAGCAACAGGCCGGCTATGTCGGCTATCTGCTCCCTGGTCAGCGCGCGGAAGACGATCACCTCGTCTATGCGGTTGAGGAACTCGGGCCTGAGGCTTCTCTTGAGGATCTGCTCCATGTCTTCCTTGAGCTCCTCGAAGGACTCGTTACGCCGGGCGTGGGCCTGGATCCTCTCGGAGCCAAGGTTGCTCGTCATGATGATGACCGCGTTCTTGAAGTCCACGGTGCGTCCCTGGGCGTCGGTCAGCCTACCGTCGTCGAGGATCTGCAAGAGGATGTTGAAGACGTCCGGGTGGGCCTTCTCGATCTCGTCGAGGAGCAGCACCGAATAGGGCCTTCTCCTGACGCTCTCGGTGAGCTGGCCCGCCTCCTCGTAGCCGACGTACCCGGGAGGGGCGCCGACGAGCCTAGACACCGTGTGCCGCTCCTGGAACTCGCTCATGTCTATCCTGACCATCGCCGCCTCCTCGCCGAAGAGGGCCTCGGCGAGGGTGCGCGCAAGCTCGGTCTTGCCCACCCCGGTAGGCCCGAGGAAGAGGAAGCTGCCGATCGGGCGGTTGGGGTCGGAGAGCCCGGCCCTGGCGCGCCTTATGGCCTCGGCGACCGCGTCGACGGCCTCCTCCTGGCCGACCACCCTCTCGTGGAGCTGGTGCTCCAGCCTGAGCAGACGCTCGCGCTCTTCTTCGGTGAGCTGGCTTACCGGGATGCCGGTAGCCCTGGAGACGACCTCTGCTATGTCCTCGGCCGTCACCTCGGCGACGGGCTGGCGGGCTCCCTTGAAGGCCCCGAGCCTGTCCTGGAGCTCCTGGATCTGGCCCTTCAGGTCCTGGGCCTTCTCGAACTTTTCGGCGGAGATGGCCTGGGCCTTCTCGCGCTTGAGGCGCTTTATGCCCTCCTCGAGCTCCCTGGTGTCCTGCGGCTTGGTCTTCGAGCGCAACCGCACGCGGGCCGACGCCTGGTCCACGAGGTCTATAGCCTTGTCCGGCAGGAAGCGGTCGGTGATATAGCGGTCGGAGAGCTCGGCGGCAGCCAGGATGGCCTCCTCGGAGATCTTGACCCGATGGTGCGCCTCGTAGCGGTCCTTGAGCCCGCGCAGGATCTCTATGGCGTCGTCCACCGAAGGCTCGCCGACGAGCACGGGCTGGAACCTCCGCTCGAGGGCCGCGTCCTTCTCTATGTTCTTGCGGTACTCATCTATGGTAGTCGCCCCTATACAATGCAGCTCTCCGCGGGCGAGCGCCGGCTTGAGCATGTTGGAGGCGTCCATCGAGCCTCCGGCAGCGCCGGCCCCGACGACGGTGTGCAGCTCGTCGATGAAGACGATCTGGTCCTCCGAGCTCTCCCGGATCTCGTCTATTACCTTCTTGAGGCGCTCCTCGAACTGGCCCCTATACTGGGTACCTGCGACGATGCCGGAGAGGTCGAGCGCCAGAACCCGCTTGCCGCTCAAGGTCTCTGGCACCTCGCCGTTGACTATCCTCTGGGCTATACCCTCGACGATGGCGGTCTTGCCGACGCCGGGGTCCCCGATGAGAACCGGGTTGTTCTTGGTCCGCCTTGACAGTATCTCGATAGTCGTCTCTATCTCATCCTCGCGCCCGATGACGGGGTCGAGCTTGCCTTCCCGGGCCATCTGGGTAAGGTCGCGGCTGAACTCGTCTACCGTGGGGGTCGAGCTCTCCGGTTCGCGCGCCTCGCCTCTCTCGCCTACCCCGCGCACTACCGCCCCGCGCAGCTTGGTGTGCGAGACCCCGAAACGCGAGAGCATTCGTCCGGCCTCGGACTCCTCGTCCCTGGCCAGCGCGAGCAGGACGTGCTCCGGTCCGATGTACGAGGAACCCAGAGCCCTCGACTCCTCGTAGGCGGTCAGGAGCGCGCGCTTGGCGTCAGGAGCCAGCGTAGGAGAGGAATCCGTGCTTGCGCCCTTGTCGGCCTCGTCCTCGAGCTGGGCGGAGACGGCGTCAGGGTCGCCATCCACCCACTCGAGCACGTGCCTTGCCAGGTCGTCCTCGAGCGCGGCGTGGAGGAGGTGCTCTGTGGTCAGGTCCGCGTTGCCCCACTCCATCGCCCGCTCGGCAGCCCGCCGCAAGAGCTCGCTGGTAGGTTCGCTGAAGAAGCTGGTCACGTCTACCTGTTCGGCACGCCGTCCGGTAGGCTCTTGCTCTATGGGGATCCTGCGCGTCCCTCCCGCGGCATCGAAGAATTGATCGAAGAAGTCGTCGAAGAGGCCCCCACCCCCCAAGGACGAGCGTCCTCCCCTCACCTGCGCCGCGTGGACGTCGCACAGATGCTCGACCCTCTGGCCCCCTCCGGAGACGATACGCCGGATCGCCGTGGTCGCCGGTCTTGCGCCACACACATCACACATCTTTCGAGCCATCTCTTACCTCCCACATCTTTCGTCTCTTCCGTATCAGATTTACCGGGGTCGGTTCACCGGAGAGTCAAGCCCGGGCGTACCCGGTCCAGCCTTTCTCTCGCCCACATTATACCCCTTCACAACAGTTTATAAACATATCTAACACAATTTTCTATCGATTTATACATTTTATTTACAGTAATATCATGGAATGCTTCCTGCCTCGGGGTTGCTTCGCGGGCGTGGGGCGCTGGAAAGTCTCGGCCGCGCCCGCGTCGCGGTTGCACGGCCATAGGGGGGCAGGGGCGGAGATCAAGCCGTCCGCTCGACCCGTTTGGCACCCCTCTCAGACGCCGCTCTCCTACGTGGGTTCCACGCTTG
>JADDPU010000184.1 GCA_016781725.1 Rubrobacter sp.
CTACCTCGAGCGCTACATGAACTACGGGATCACGCCTGACGAGTTGCGCTCGGGCAAGCCAGTGGTCGGCATCTCCCAGACCGGCAGCGATCTTGTCCCCTGCAACCGGCACCACCTGGAGCTCGCGCGTCGCGTGCGCGACGGGATCCGCGACGCCGGCGGGATCCCGATGGAGTTCCCGGTACACCCGATCTTCGAGAACTGCCGCAGGCCGACCGCGGCCCTCGACCGCAACCTCTCCTACCTCGGGCTGGTGGAGGTCCTCCACGGGTACTTCATGGACGCCGTCGTGCTGACAACCGGCTGCGACAAGACCACGCCGGCCGCGATCATGGCCGCCTCGACGGTTGACATCCCCTCGATAGTGCTCTCGGGCGGGCCGATGCTCGACGGCTACTTCGAGGGCGAGCTCGTAGGCTCGGGGATGGCGATCTGGAAGAGCCGCCGCAGGTTGGCGGCAGGCCAGATCGACGAGGAGGAGTTCTTCGAGACGGCGCTGGCCTCGGCGCCGTCTGCGGGTCATTGCAACACGATGGGGACGGCCTCCACCATGAACGCCCTCGCGGAGGTGCTCGGCCTCTCGCTGCCGGGGAGCGCGGCCATCCCCGCCCCCTACCGCGAGCGCGCCCAGATGGCCTACGAGACGGGAAAGCGCATCGTCGAGATGGCCTACGAGGACCTGCGCCCGTCGAAGATCCTGACGCGCGAGTCCTTCCTCAACGCCATCGTCGCCACCACGGCCATAGGCGGATCCACCAACGCCCAGCCGCACGTGATGGCCATGGCGCGTCACGCAGGCGTCGAGCTCGAGCCCTCCGACTGGGAGCACGGCTACGACGCGCCGCTGCTCGTCAACATGCAGCCGGCCGGCCGGTATCTGGGCGAGCGCTTCCATCGAGCCGGCGGCGTGCCGGCGGTGCTCTGCGAGCTCTTGCGGGCCGGGAAGATCGAAGGCGGGGCTATGACCGTTACGGGGAGGACGCTGGCCGAGAACGTCGCCGGGCGCGAGAGCGTGGACCGGGAGATGATCACCCCTTACGAGGAGCCGCTGCAAGAGCACGCCGGCTTCCTCGTCCTCTCCGGCAACCTCTTCGACTTCGCGATCATCAAGACTAGCGTGATCTCCGCGGAGTTCCGCGAGCGCTACCTGAGCGAACCCGGAAACGAGGGCGTCTTCGAGGGAAGGGCGGTCGTATTCGACGGCTCGGACGACTACCACGACCGCATCAACGATCCAGGGTTGGGCATCGACGAGCGTTCCGTCCTCGTGATCCGGGGCGCCGGACCCATCGGGTGGCCCGGTTCTGCCGAGGTCGTCAACATGCAGCCCCCCGACGATCTCCTCAAGCGCGGGATCAACACCCTGCCGACCATCGGCGACGGCCGGCAGTCGGGCACCTCCGACAGCCCCTCGATCCTCAACGCAGCACCCGAGAGCGCCGCCGGCGGCGGCCTGGCCTGGCTCAGGACCGGCGACACCATCCGCATCGACCTCAACGCCCGGACTTGCGACGCGCTCGTGCGGGACGAAGAGATCGAACGCCGCAAGCGGGAGGAGGGCATCCCGGCCGTCCCGGAGAACCAGACGCCCTGGCAGGAGATCTACCGCGCCTCGGTAAACCAGCTCGACGGCGGCGGGGTCCTGGAGGCTGCCCTGAAGTACCGGGGCATCGCCTCGAAGACGCCGCGCCACAACCACTGATGGAGAGGACCTCGTCAGGGGCAAAGCCGGCGTGAGAGCGGCCCGCCTCTCCGTGATCGGGCAGCCGGTCAGGAGGGGGCGGGAGTACCCGGCTTCCGAATGCTCGGTCTCGGGCGCTCGTCCAGCTTTTTCCCGCATATAGTACATTTGTATGATGCATCCCGGCGGTGTTCTGGTTAGGGTGAGGTTCAAAGACTCGATCGTGAAGGTGGTTGGCGCGGAGGTATGAGGATGAAGCGTGTGATTGTTGTAGAAGACCACTCGGTCTTCGCGCAAGCCCTGGAGTTCGTGCTTGGGAAAGAGAACGGCACGGAGGTCGTCCTGGCCCGCACGGTCGAGGACGGCAGGGCCCTGATCCGCGGCGATGCGCCGCTGGACCTGGCGATCCTGGATCTCATGCTCCCCGACGGCGATGGCGCCGATCTGGTGGATGAGGTCAGGCGCCACCACCCAAAGACGCCCGTGGCGATCCTGAGCGCCAGGGACGACGTCGCGCAGGTCGCCTCGGAGGCCGGGGCCGACGTGGCGATACACAAGGCGACGCCCCTGCCAAGCATAATCTCTTCCATCGAGCGGCTAACCCGTTAGGAGCTTCGTCTACCGGCGTACGCCGGAGGCCGCGCCCTGCTCGTCGACCGGGGTCGGGACAACCCGCGGCATCGATTATAGGAGAGAAAAGTTACAAGGAGGTAACAGCCGTATGGCGCTTTCGGAAGAGGTAGCGTGGGTGACGGGTAGTAGTACGGGCATCGGGCGCGCGGTGGCCGTGGCGCTCGCCGAGCAGGGGAGGCGGGTCGTCGTTCACTACAACGCCAGCGAGGACGAGGCCAGGAGGGTGGTGGGGGAGATAGAAGCCTCGGGCGGCGAGGCCTCGCTCGTGGGGGGCGACGTGTCGGACGCCGGCGAGGTAGGGCGGATGGTCGGGGAGATAGAAGACCGCCACGGCCGGTTAGACGTTCTGGTCAACAACGCGGGGTCCCTGATCGAACGCAGGAGCCTCTCGGAGATGACCGAGGATCTCTGGGACCGCGTCATGGACGTGAACCTGAAGTCCGTCTTTCTCTGCTCGCGCTCGGTGCTGCCGATGATGAAGCGGCAGGGGGGTGGCAGGATCATCAACATGACCTCCGTGGCCGCCCGCAACGGGGGCGGGCCTGGCTCCGTCGCCTACGCCACCGCCAAGGGCGGCGTCAGCACCCTCACCCGCGCGATGGCCAAGGAGCTGATCTCCGAGAACATCCTGGTAAACGGGGTAGCCCCAGGGGTCATAACCACCCCCTTCCACGACCGCTTCACGCCCCCCGAGGTCCGCGAGAGCCTCAAGAGAACCATCCCCATAGGCCGCGAGGGAACCCCGGAGGAGACCGCGGGGGTCGTCGCGTTCCTGGCCTCCCCGGCGGCAAACTACCTGGTCGGCGAGATCATCGAGGTCAACGGCGGCCAGCTGATGAGCTAGAGCCGAAAAGGAGAAGAGGGAACCGGAAGCCGAGAGCCCTTGTATACACAGCATACGGACTCGAGGAGGCTACCCATGTTGACGATAAGGAGCAGGGCCGGCTTTCTGGCAGCGGCCCTGTTGGTAAACCTCGTGGCCGCGGGAACCTTAGGCGCAAGGGAGGCGCGCGCATGCTCGTGTGTGGGAATACCCAGCGTCAAGGAGGGGTTGAGGAACTCCGACGCGGTGTTCTGGGGCGAGGCGGTGAGCGTCGAAGAACAAGGGTTCGCGTCGATCGCCCCTCCGTTCCAGGCTCCGGTTACCTTCGAGGTAAGGGAATCCTGGAAAGGCGTCTCACAGGAGCGGGTGGTAGTACACGGGCAAGGGATGGAGGCGAGCTGCGGTCTCGATTTCGACGAAGGCAAGACCTACCTGGTCTTCGCGTACCACGTCGGCAAAGGAGAAGACGGTCCCCTCGGAACAGATCTCTGCACCGCGACCAAACCGCTCTCCGACGTGGAGGCAGCATCGCGGGCGCTCGGCTCTCCAACCGACCAGTTCCCCGATGCCGGGGGTCCCGACGCCAGGTACTTCGGCGGCGGCTTGACGGCCGCCGCGGTGGCAGTCTTCGCCTCACTCGTGCTGACGGGTGTGATCAACGCTCGTCGACAAAGGCGCGCTCGACGACCGTAAGTCGCCGGGATCAGCCCTCTAAGCCAGAACATCCAACCTCTCCCACAGCTCGCCCGGTATCGGGTGGACGGCGAGGTCCAGGGTCTGCCCGACCCGCTCCGGGCGGGTAATGCCGACGATGGTCGAGGCGATGCGGGGATCTCGCAGCGAGAGCTGGAGGGCGGCGGCGGGCAGCGGGACACCGAACTGCCCGCAGGCCTCCTGCATCACCCGGACGCGCTCGACCAACGCCTCCGGGGCCTCCTCGTACATGTAGCGCGCGTAGGCGTCCGGGCCCTTGGCGAGGATGCCGCTCCCGTAGGGAGCCGCGTTGAGGGCGGCTACGCCGTGCTCAGTGGCCACGTCGAAGAGGGGGTCGGCGCTCCGGTCGACGAGCGTGTAGCGGTTGTGGGAGATCACGGCCTCGAAGAGGCCGGTCTCGACGAACCGGATCATGAGGTCTACCGGTCCACCCGCCACGCCGAGGTGTTCGATGACGCCCTCTTCCTTGAGGCCCGTCAGCACCTCCACGGGTCCGCCCGGAGCCATCATGTGCTCGAAGCTCTCGTGCTCCGGGTCGTGCAGATAGACGAGTTGGAGCCGGTCCATCCCGAGCAGGTGCAAGGAACGCTCCACGGAACGGCGCATCTGCTCGCCGGAGAAGTCACCGGTGGTGAGGTCGCGGTCGGCCTTGGTGGCGAGCACTACGCCGTCGGGCAGGCCCCCGATCTCTCCGAGCACCTCGCCGATGCGGCGCTCGCTCTCCCCGTCGCCGTAGGAGGCGGCGGTATCGAGAAAGTTGATGGGGCTCTCGAAGACGGCTCGTAAGGTCTCGTGTGCCCGCTGCTTGCCGACAGAGTAGCCGAAGGTCTCCGGCATGTCCCCGAGTGGTGCGCACCCGACGCACACCGCCGAGACGGAGAGGCCGGTCCTGCCCAAGGTCCTTCTAGATCGAGGATCAACCACCCTGCTCTTCGCCATCCCGTTCCTCCCAACTCGAAACTTCGCTTTGCGTCCTCGGCAGGCGGCCCGTAGGTCCCGCGTCGAGCTCCCCCTAACCGGGTCATGTACGCAGATCTTCTCAGAACCCCGAACGTGGGGCCACGTGTTGCGGGTAGACGGCCGGTGTGGAAACATGCGAAACGGTTGCGGGGAAAAGGAGGAGAATTGGCGATGCCCGATATGAGCCTCTCTGGGGGCCGGGCTTTAGGCTTCGGGAGCGCCCGATGAGCGGGCTGCTCCTCGGCGTGGACGTTGGGACCTCTAGCACCAAGGGCGTCCTCGCCCGCCCAGACGGCCAGGTCGTGGCGACCGCGGAGAGGCCGCACGGCCTGAGCATGCCCCGCCCCGGCTGGGCCGAGCACGACGCCGAGGGCGTTTGGTGGGCTGACTTCGTCTCCATCTGCCGCGAGCTGCTGAAGAAAGCGGACGACGGCATAGCAGCCGTCTGCACGAGCGGCATCGGGGCCTCCGTCCTTCCGGCCGACGGGGGCGGCAAGCCCCTGCGAGCGGCCATCCTCTACGGGATAGACGCGCGGGCGGAGAGGGAGATAGAGGAGCTCAACGACCGCTACGGGCGCGAGGCCCTGCTCGAGCGCTGCGGCTCCGTCCTCACGACCCAGGCCGTAGGCCCCAAGCTCCTCTGGCTCCGGCGCAACGAGCCCGAGGTCTGGGAGAAGACCGAGAAGTTCTTTATGGCAAGCTCGTTTATCGCGTACCGGCTCACGGGCGAGTACGTCCTGGATCACCACTCGGCGAGCCAGTGCGACCCCCTCTACGACGTGCACGCCAACGCCTGGATAGACGATTACGCCGAAGAGTTGGCGCCGGGTCTGCCGCTGCCGCGTCTGCTCTGGCCCGCCGAGGTCGTCGGCGAGGTGGGCCGCGAGGGCTCGGAGGCGACCGGGATCCCGGCCGGAACCCCCGTCGCCGCCGGCACGATAGACGCCTGGAGCGAAGGCGCGAGCGTAGGGGTCCAGAACCCGGGCGACCTGATGCTCATGTACGGCACGACGATGTTCATCATCGAGGTCCTCGAAGAACCCCTCCATCATCCCGGTCTCTGGGGCACCACCGGCATCCTGCCGGGGACGCACAACCTGGCGGCCGGCATGGCGACCTCGGGCGCGCTTACCGGATGGCTGAAAAAAATCTCCGGCGACGTACCCTACGAGGAGCTAACCGAGGAGGCCGCCGCCGTGCCGCCGGGCTCGGACGCGCTCGTCGTCCTGCCCTACTTCGCCGGGGAGCGCACCCCCATCTTCGACCCGAAGGCGCGGGGCCTGATCTGCGGCCTCACGGTGGGCCACGGCCGCGGCCACCTCTACCGCGCTATGCTCGAAGCGACGGCCTACGGCGTCAGGCACATCTTCGAGTCCATGCGCGAAGCCGGCGGCGGCGGAGAGCGCCTCGTCGCCGTCGGCGGCGGGACCAGGGGCGGCCTCTGGACCCAGATCGTCTCCGACGTAACGGGCCGGCCGCAAGAGCTGCCCGAACAGACCATAGGGGCCGCCTACGGCGACGCCCTGCTCGCCGCCAGGGCCGTAGGCCTCGCCGAGCCGGAGACGGACTGGAGCAAAATCTCCGCCACCGTCGAGCCTAACCCCGAGAACCGCGAGACCTACGACGACCTCTACCGCGTCTACCGGGATCTCTACCCGGCCACCCGCGAGGCGTCGCACGAGCTGGCCGCCAGGCAAAAGGGCGGGGAAGTCGTCGTCTGAGAGGCAGGGTCTACCGTAAGGAATGCCTAGCCAGGAACCCTGTCTTCGTCGAGGCGCAGGGGACCGGGCTCTTCCAGAACCTTTAGCCTCTCGTCGTCCTCTGCTTCCTCTAGCATCGCCTCCGAGATCCACATCCGGCCAAGCCTGAGGGTGTTCTGGATGCGGACCAGACGGGCCTCGGCAAGGTCGACGCCGGCGCACATGGTCAGGGCTGCGGCTATCGCCAGCTCGGCCGTGGGCATGGTCATCGGGATCTTTACCGGTGCGGGCGTCGTGGAGGTGAGGGCGTTCATGTAGGTCGAGGGCCGGTCCATCGCGGCGACGAGGCGCTCGGTCACGACGTCGGCCATGCCGAGGCCGTTGGCGTTGCCGCCGGTCTCCTCGGTCAGGCCGAGGTAGACCATGCGCTGCACCCTCGGGCCTCCCGAGGCCGCGGTCGTCGCGTAGCGGCCCGTGACGTTCGGGTCGGCGCCGTCGCCCGAGATGTTCTTGCCGATCTCATCGATGACGAGCACGTCCATCTCGTCGAAGGGGAGGCGGGCGAGGTTGGCTTTGGCCTCTTCCAGCAACGGGGCCTCGCCCGCCTCGAGGTCCGCGGCGGGGATGGCCGCTATCTTGCACGGCTCCTCGTGGGCGTTCTCGACGCTGGCGAGGCCGAAGGCTACCTTGCCGGTCTCGACGGCCACGCGGGCCGCCTCGGGGATGGTGCGGTGGATGTTCTCCCAGCCAGCCGAGTGGATCGAGTGCGCGCCGCGCTGCTTGCCAAGGCCGATGGCTAGCATCTTTGTGGGCCCGCTCTCGACCGTCCCCCTGAAGGCGGTGTGGGGCTTGACCCTGTTGACGACGATTACCGAGTCGGCCTCGTCGTGGGCGTTGCGGTCCATAAAGACCTCCACCCCGGCCGGGGTCTCCCCGATCTTCACGGTCTCCATCGTCGCCCGGACCGGGCAGCCGACCCGCTCCTCGCTCACGCCGAGGTGGGCTAGGACACGCTTTTGCCCCTCGGCACTCGAGGCGCCGTGGCTGCCCATCGCCGGCACCACGAAAGGCCGGGCGCCCGCCTCCTTGAGGACCTCGACCAGGGCGGCGACGACCTCGTCGATCCTGGCGACGCCCCGGCTGCCGACCCCGATGGCGACCGTGCCCGTGGGGAGCTCCACCGAACCCAGCGCCTCGCGCACGCCCTCCCTGATATCGGCGAGCGCCGGCGGGGTCTCTATCCGCTGCTCGACGAGCGCGACGCGCGGGAGCTCCACCCCGCGCAAGACCTCCTCGAGCTCCTCATAGACGGGCCTCTCGGTCTGCACAGCACCACCTCCGAACCGCTTTCCCTACACGGCATTCTACAGGTTCCTGGCCCCAACCGCGCCCTGGTTGCTATACTGAAAATTCGATTCACGGGTGGGAGGGGTGTGTATGAAGGTAGCCTTGTTCGTACCGTGTTACGTGGACGTGATCAACCCCGAGGTCGGGGTAAGCGTGGTGCGCATCCTGCGCAAGCTCGGGGTCGAGGTCGCGTACCCCGAGGGCCAGACCTGCTGCGGGCAGCCGGCCTTTAACTCCGGCTTCTTCGACCAGGCCCGCACGGTCGCCCGCCACTTTATGGACGTCTTCGAAGGGGGGGACTACGATTACGTCGTGTGCCCCTCTGGCTCGTGCACGACGATGGTCTCGCACTACTACCCCTTCCTCTTCAAGGACCTGCCCGACGAGCGGGAGCGCTCCGAGGAGCTCGGCGGCCGCGTTCGCGAGTTCTCGGATCTCCTGGTCAACGTGCTAGGGGTTACGGACCTCGGCGCCAGGTACGAGGGGCGGGCGGTCTTCCACACCGGATGCCACCAGAGGCGGGAGCTCGGGGTCCTGAACGAGCCGCGAGAGCTCCTCGAGAACGTCGAGGGGCTCGAGATGCTCGGGTGGAAGAACGAGGAGCTCTGCTGCGGGTTCGGCGGGACCTTCTCGGTAAAGATGCCCCACGTCTCGACGGCGATGGCCGACGAGAAGATCCGGGCCCTCGAAGGGAGCGGGGCGGATACCCTGATCTCGGGCGACTCGAGCTGCCTGATGCACCTCAAGGGACGCCTGAGACGCACGGGCCACGATACCCGCGTCTACCACCTGGCCCAGATACTCGATCCCGAGAACGGAAAGGCTGGTTAGCGAAGTGGAGACACAGAGACCCGCCCAGAGGCGTGACACCCAGGACCGGCGCCACGAGGGGATCGTAAGCGACGTCGAGGGCTTCAACAAACGGGCCGGCAGGGCCGTAAAGGACCAGGAGCTCCACGACTCGATCCAAACCTTCACCGGGAAGGCCGTCGCGGCGCGCAACGCCGTCCTGCACGCCCTCCCCGAGGCGCCGGAGCTCAGGCAGCGGGCGTACCACATAAAAAGAAAGACGATGGCGAACCTCGACCGCTACCTCGAGCAGATGGCCGACAGGGTCGAGGCGCGGGGCGGCAACGTCTTTTTCGCCGAGGACGGCGAGGCCGTGGTCCGCTACATAGGAGACCTGGCGCGGCGCAAAGAGGCCAAGGTCATCACCAAGGCCAAGAGCATGGCGACCGAGGAGATAGAGCTCAACCGGCGCCTCGAGGAGGACTACGCCGACCTCGACCTCGAGATCGTCGAGACCGACCTCGGGGAGTGGATCGCCCAGCTCGCCGGGGACCACCCCTCGCACATCGTGGGCCCCATCCTGCACATGAACAAGCGCCGGATCACCGAGGTCCTCTCCGGCGTCGCCGGGGAGCAGTTGCCCCCGGACGTCGAGGCTCTTGGCTCCTTCGCCCGCAGGCGCCTGCGCGAGAAGTTCCTCGCGGCTGACATCGGCATAACGGGGGCTAACTTCGGCGTCGCCGAGACGGGGACGGTCGTGACGGTCACCAACGAGGGGAACGCCCGGCTCGTCACCAGCGTCCCGCCGGTCCACGTCGTCGTGATGGGGATAGAGAAGCTGATCCCCTCCTTCGAGGACCTCTCGGTCTTTACCCGCCTGCTGGCGAGGAGCGGCACCGGCCAGAAGCTCACCGTCTACACCAACTTTATAACCGGCCCTAGAGGCGAGGGCGAGCTCGACGGGGCCGAGGAGTTCCACCTCGTGCTGCTGGACAACGGCCGCTCGAATATCCTCGGCACCGACTTCGAGGAGGCGCTCTACTGCATCCGCTGCGGCGCCTGCCTGAACGTCTGCCCGGTCTACCGCCAGACCGGCGGCCACGCCTACGGCTCGACCTACTCGGGACCCATAGGGGCGGTCATCACCCCGCTCCTCAAAGGCACGAGTGAGGCCAAGGACCTGCCTTTCGCCTCGTCCTTGTGCGGGGCGTGCTGGGAGGCGTGCCCGGTTGGTATACCGTTGCACGACCTCCTCTTGAAGCTCCGCAACCGACAGGTAGACGAAGGCGTAAGGAGCAAGGGGGAGACGCTGGCTTTCAAGGGCTTCGAGAACACCATGAGGAGCCCGGCCCTCTTCAAGATCTCGGGCAAGATGGGCCGCGTCGCCCAGAGGCCCCTGCTGAAGGACGGCTCCGTGAGGCCGCTCCCGGGTCCCTTGGGCGCCTGGACAAACTCGCGCGACCTGCCGCCTCTGGCGAAGAAGTCCTTCCGCGAGCTGTGGAAGGAGGGGATCTAGCCTTGGCCGGCCGCGCGGAGTTCCTGGATAACATCCGCCACCGCACCCAGACGGGCCGCTACAAGCCAACCCACGCCCCCGACGTCGCCTGGACCCCGGGCGAGGCCCCGCGCGAGAGCGCCTACATAGACGACCCGCCGGCGCGCTTCCTCGAGGAGCTCGATGCCCTGGGCGGGCACGGCGCCAGGGTCGGGACGATGGAAGAGGCCCGCGACTACGTCCTGGATCTCGCCCGGAGCAGGGGGGCGAAGCTCCTGGTGCGGTGGGACGTCGGTGAGCTAGAGGAGCTCGGCGTGGACGGACCGCTCGCCGAAGAGGGGGTTGAGGTCGTCCCCTGGCGGGACCTTGAGGACTTCCGGACCGTCACCGCGAGGGCCGACGTGGGGCTCTCGACGGCGGAGTGGGCGATAGCCGAGACGGGGAGCCTCGTCCTGACGAGCGGCCCGGGGAAGGGCCGCACCGTGACGCTCCTGCCGCCGACCTACGTGGCAGTGCTCCCGGCCGAGAGGGTGCTTCGGACCGTCCCGGAGGCCGTGGAC
>JADDPU010000385.1:0-6602 GCA_016781725.1 Rubrobacter sp.
TGTCTACGAGGTCTAGAACGGTCCCTTCGCCCCCTCTTGGCGTCCCTCGGAGCCCCGATTTGAGGCCTCGCTACCGCGAGCGGGTCTCCAACCATTTTTCTATCCGGGGCCAGAAGATCTCTTTAGCCTCAGGAGAAGCCATAAGGCCCACGTGTCCGGCGTCGAGGATCAGGTGCTCCTTGTCCTGACTTCCTACGAGGTCCATCGTGGCCTCGGTCTGTGAGACGGGACAGATGATGTCCTTCGCCCCGGCGATGTTCAGTAAGGAGGCCTCGACTTGCGAGAGGTCGACACGCCGGCCGCGCAGCTCGATCTCCCCCTTGACCAGCCTGTTCCCCTGGTAGAAGTTTCGGACCCATTGGCGGAAGGCCCCGCCGGGGAAGGGGGTCCCGTCGTCTACCCACCGGCTCACCGCCAACCACGACTGGACGGCGACCTCAGGCAGGAACCCGCGCAGGGTCGCGCAGAACCAGGCCGCGTACCGGTCGGCTAAGGGCTTTGCCGTGGAGGTCCCTGCGCTAACGAGACGCTCGATCAGGTCCTCGGGGATGTTGCCGAAGGTCTCCACCAACAGGTCAGGGTCGAAGAACCTTTCGCTGCTCCTGCTGAAGAGCGTCCAGAGCCCCAGCAGTCCAGGGTCTTCGGGGGCGAAATCTATGGGCGCGGCCAGCAGCACCAGGTTCTTCAGGGGCTTCCCGGGGAAGAGCGAGGCGTACATAGCGCCTATCGTCCCGCCCATGCAATGCCCGAGCAACGTGTACTGCTCGGCGGAAGAGCCCTCCAGCACGCGCTCCACCGCTTCGGGTAGGTAGTCGAGGACGTAGTTCTCGAAGGACAGATCTTTGTCCTCGGGACCCGGAACGCCCCAGTCGAGCAGGTAGACGTCGAAGCCCTCGGCCAAAAGATGCTCGACGCAGCTGTTGCCCGGCACAAGATCCAGTATGTAGGGCTTGAGGATGTGCGCGTAGACCAAGAGGATAGGGATCGGATACTCTTTCTGCGCCTCGGGCTCGTAGCGGTAGAGCTTGGCCTTGTTCTTGGTCCAGACGGTCTCTTTTGGGGTCAGACCGGTCTCTACGCCGGCTCCTTCCAGGGCGAGCGGCGTACCCGTGGTGTATTTCCTGAAGCGAATCGACTCCGGATTGTCGTAGCTACTGATCCTAAACGGTGTCGGCGTCAACTGAACCATCTTATGGTTTCGCTCCCTGTGTTGGATGCTGCGCGGATAGGGGACGCTTCTGCTTGCAAGGTGTCCTTATAGACCACACGCGCCGAGCGGTCTAGCGCCCCGTGTACCCTGATCGGGATGATCCTCAGGTGCATCCCTCCGGATAGGTGCTACGGTGACCGGGTTATACCCGCTGACACCAACGCGGTCTCATAGGGCATCACTCGTCGTCCCGACTCTCGCGGCCCGCGACAAGGCCGACGACCAGGCCCGCCGCCCCGCCCGCGACGACGCCGATGACCGCGTAAGCACCCCCGAACAGCACGCCGCAGACCGTCCCGGCTACTACGCCGGCAGGCACCCCGACCACGAGCCCGAGGCCCATGATCCGCTCGCCGCCGGAGCCCCGACTCACGCCGTGCCTCCTACGTCATCTTCCCGCGACGCCTGCGTCAGGTGCGCGAGCTCCCTGATGCGCCCCTCGAGCCGCCGATCTTCCTCGACGGCCCGGAGCTCGCCCCCCATAACCTCGGGGGCTATCCGCAGACGCCGCTCTTCGAGCCGCAGAATCTCCTGTCGCAGCTCCTCCGGTCTCATCTTCGCTCCCGGCTCTTCAGGAGGAGGTCGTGGGCGGCACCCCTCGGGTAGAGCCGACCCGAATCCGGCTTGCGCCAGAACATCTCACCCTCGATCTCCTCCCGCTTCCAGCCGGCCTCCTCCAGATCTCGCTCCTCCCGCCGCTTGGCCTCCTTCAGCGCGTTGGCGCCAGGGATCATGCGCCCCGTCTGCGGGTCTCGCCAGCGCTGCTTGCCGGTCGGCGAAGCCTCGGGCACGAAGCCGGCCTCCCTGAGCCTGCGCTCCCCCTCCGCGTCGAGGCGCCGGTCGCTCACGCCGCCCCACCTTCGGGGACGTAGCGGTACTCCGCGAACCCCGGCAATCCCTCGACCCGCTCCACCGCCCCCACCCCGTGTGCGGTCAGGCCGACCACGCGGCGCACGCTGCCACTGGACTCCACGAGGGCCCAGCAGGCTACCGGGCTGAGGAACTCGCCCCCTTGCTCATCGTGACCGTAGGCGTACCAGCCCCACTGGGCCGGGACTATCTGGATAATCTCTTCTTCCCTCACCGCGACCTCTCTATCTCGACGCTACCCGCGACGATGGGCGCCCCGCAGGCTCGTCAAACCCGGGGCCCTTAAGGCCGCCGGCGCACACGAAAAGAGGGCCGGGAATACCCGGCCCTCTCCCAGCCTCGTGAAGGGGGATGGACAGCCCTCAAACATCTCCAGAGGAGACTCGGGACCTCACTGTGCATCCCCCTTCATGGGCTCCACACGCGCGGTCTCTACACCATGCCGCGCAACTCGGCAACCATATCCAGGCCCTGCTGCTTGCACAGGTCCTTGGGGCGCATGATCGCCTGCTCGTCCAGCAGGTTGCGGGTCCTGGCCTCCTTCTCGAGATGACGCTCGATGACGTCTATGGCCCGGTCCACGTCCTCGCGGGTAACCTCGCGGGTCTTCTCGTGGGTGATGATCATAGTCACGTGTCTGCTCACCTCCTTCCCGTCGCGGATTCGACGGAGCTTGTAACGTTTGATCCGCCTTCGCTGACTTCAGGGTAAAGGCGCGCCACGTTCCTGTCAAGAACAGAGTCGGGCTTTTTGTATTGGCCCCTGGGCCGAATGTGTCCCGGGTCACCCGGGCGCGGAGGGCTCCCCCACGAAGGCCCCTCCGGCCAGGCGCGGCGCCACCGGCAGCGTGTCCTCGGCGAGGCAGAACTCCAGGTCCCTCCCGTAACCGAGACGTTTGAGCCTCCGCGCGGCGCTGTTAGTCTTCAGGGCTGCGGCCGGCCTGGAGAGGTAGCCTTCCACCACGCGCTGGGCCCGCCCGTCCAGCTCCCAGCCGCGCGCCCGCAGCCGAGAGAGGATCGCCCCGGCGGCTGCCTCGTCCTCGGATGCGCGGCGGCCCTCCCAGCCGCACCCGACTACCACTACCTCCCCCGCGCCGAGCTCCCCGGCCAGAGCCTCGACCAGGGCGCCGGCGTTGACGAAGGCCCCGGTCAGGATGGCGGGCGCCCCCTTGGCGGCCTCGACTACCCGCGTGCCGTTGGTGGAGGAGAGCGCCACCGTCGAGCCCGGGGGTATCGGAGCTTCGAGGATCTCGGTCGGCGAGTTTCCGAAGTCGAAGCCGGCAACCTTGGCGCTCCCCCGCTCCCCGATCCGCAGGTCCGCCCCGGGGTAGGAGTAGGCGTGCTCGATGGAGGCTACCGGCACCACGCGGGCACCTTTAGAGACGAGGACCGCGATGGTAGTGCTCGCCCGGAACGCGTCCACCACGACGACCGCCGAGCCCGCACGGGCCGCCGCCCGCGCCCCGCGCTCCCCTCCGGCGTAGCGCGCGATCATATCCCTGGCTCCCGGCTCTCCTCGAACACCGGACGATTATAGACCTGCGAGCACCTCTGCCGAGGCCCGCATCCCAGAGACGAAGTCGAGCTGCGCGAGCTCTCCCCCACGAGAGCGGCTACGAGAACGAGATCCTATTGGCGCAGTACGCTCCCGGGTGAACCACGCGCTGCCTCCGGTCCCCTCGTGGAGCTCAGGAGGTTCTCCAGGGAGATCTCCGACACGCTAGAGAAGGAAGTTGGCTACTTCGAGGGGTCCCTCACCGAGAACTCGTCTCAGATCTCTGCGGGCAAAGCCTGACGAACGAAATCGCGAGGAGTGAGCACGGCCAGCCCCCGCAGATCCAGCGTGGCCGAGGCCAGCAGCCCGGACATTCCGAGGAGCCCTCGGTCGCCCGTAACCAAGTAGTCCGCCCGGTACTCCTTAGCGAGTGCAATGAGGTACGCGTCGTCTGGATCGGCAAATCGTGCCGTCAACCAATCCTCCAAGGGAGGAGCGTCGGCCACGAACACGGCGCTCTCACGAAGCCAGATCACGTACTCGATCACGTCAGAGACGGCGAACTTGCGGCGAAACCAAGGCCGCAACAGCACGGCCTCCAGCTCGTAGAGCAGGTTGTAGGAGACGATTATCTCGAAGCGGCCGGCGCGCCAAGCTTCGAGGATGATGCGAGGGGGACCGGTGGCGGAGATCGCGGCGGAGACGAAAACGTTGGGGTCAACGACGGCCCTGACGGGGTGCCGCTTCTCTATCTCTCTGCCTCTTCGCGCTTCCCCTCGGCCCGTTCGCGGCGGAAGGCGTGTTGCTCCTGCACGGCGATCCGCATAGCCTCGTCCGGGTCGTCTAGGTCGAAGCGTGAGGACATGCGATCGATCAGCGCGAGGAAGCCGTCACGCGGGTGTTCCTTGGTATTCTCGGGGGAGCTGGCTATCCATTCCGGGACTTCGATATCTCCGCTCCCCCTGCCGGCACGCCGCATGCCTAGGTAGCGAGCCACGGCCTCTTCCAAGACCTCCTCCTCGGAGCGACCCTCGGTACTGGCGATGTCCCGGACCAAGTTAGCTATCTTGGGGTTGATCTCCACGACTCTACCTCCTCACCCCCATTGTCGCACGCCCTGCAAGGCCCCTGCGGGGAATCGTGGAGCCCTGCCCCCGCGCGAAACCTTTGAGAGAAAGTCAACAGCGGGTAGCGTTAGAATATAGTAATCCTTGGGTGGCGAAGGCGAGTCATCCGATACAGAGGGGAGAGCACATGAGATATCGTACCTTGGGCGGCACGGAGATAGCGGTCTCGGAGGTTGGCTTTGGGGTTTGGACGGTCTCGACCGGCTGGTGGGGCGAGGTCGATGACGCGCGCTCCGTAAGGCTCTTACGCCAGGCCTACGAGAGGGGCATCAACTACTTTGACACGGCAGACACGTACGGTTCTGGCAAGGGCGAGACGTTGCTCGCCGACGCCTTCGGGCACATGCGCGAGGACGTCGTGATCTCGACCAAGATAGGCTACGACTTCTACAACCACACGGCCCGCCGCGGCCAGCAGGAGCGCCCCCAGGACTGGTCCGAGGATTTCCTGCGCTTCGCCCTCGAACAGAGCCTGAAGAGGCTAGGCACCGACTACGTGGACTTTCTCCAGCTCCACAACACCAAGATGGACGCCGTCGAGGACGACGAGCTCTTCGCCCTGATGGAGGCGTTCAAGGAGGAGGGCAAGGTCAGGGCCTACGGCGTCGCCCTCGGGCCCAAGATCGGGTGGCTCGAAGAAGGTGTCAAGGTCATGCGCGAGCGTCGGGTAGACGGCGTGCAGATGATCTACAACCTCCTCGAGCAAGACCCGGGGCGGGACCTGATCCGGGCCGCCGGAGAGACCGGAACCTCCCTCCTCGTCCGCGTCCCCCACTCCTCGGGGATGCTCGAAGGCAAGTACGACGAGAACACTACCTTCGCCCACAACGACCACCGCCGCCACCGCCCGAAGGAGTGGCTCACAACCGGTCTGAAGAAGGTCGAGCAGCTTTCTTTCCTGACCGAGTCCGGCGAGCGCACCTTGGGCCAGGCCGCCCTCAAGTTCGTCCTCGCCTCCCCCGAGGTCGCCTCCACCCTCCCCAACATCTACGGCGAGGAGCAGATAGAGGAGTTCGCCGCCACCCCCGAGACGCCCGACCTTACCCCGGAGGAGCTCTCCCGGGTGGCCGAACTCTACGAGGAGAACTTCGGCCTGGCGGACGCCGCAGCGAGGAGGTAACGCGATGACCGAGACGGGGGCCCAGGCGCAGACGACCGGCGAGGAGGAGCTCCCAGCCCAGTACGTGAACTACGTGTTCCTCAAGCTGGACCCCTTGTGGCGGAGGCTGCCGGACGAAGAGCGCGAGAGGGGCAGGGAGGAGTTCCTGGCGGCGCTCGAGGAGCACTCCGGGGAGATGCTCTTGCGCTCGTACTCGCTCATGGGCCTGAGGTCCGACGCGGACTTTATGCTCTGGCGCATAGGCTACGACCTGGACGCCTTCGAGGCGATGACGGGAGCGCTGCTAAACACCGGACTCGGGAAGTACCTGACGGTGACCTACTCCTACTTCGCCCTAAGCAGGCGCTCCATCTACGTCGGGGAGCACACGCCGGGGTGGGAGAACCGCCGCTACATCATCCCCGGCGAGGGCGATTACCTCTTCGTCTACCCGTTCGTCAAGAGCCGCTCCTGGTACCAACTCCCGCTCGATGAGCGACAGCGCATGATGAACGAGCATATGCAGATAGGACGCAAGCACTACCCAGTCAAGAACAACACAGCATACTGCTTCGGGATAGACGACTACGAGTTCATCCTCTCCTTCGAGGCCGAGAGCCCGCAGAAGTTCCAGGACCTGATGATGGAGCTGCGCGAGAGCGAAGCCTCCTCTTACACCGAGCTCGACACCCCCATCTTCACCTGCCGCCGCCGCACCCTGCCGGAAATTCTGCAAACTTTGGGATAATCGGCGTTCTCGCTATAGAATCTGGCCTCCCGGCTCGGGTATACTCCCCAGTAA
>JADDPU010000385.1:6637-10670 GCA_016781725.1 Rubrobacter sp.
TCCGGCTACTACGTTGGTCAGGTCTCTCTCCCGCTCCCCTGGACTCACCCCTTTCGCCCTGTATAATTAATCCCGACATGATTACTCGGATTAACGAACGGGCCTCGGTAGGGGCGCGCAACGTGGAGCTTGTCGGGAACACGCCGCTAGTGGAGTTGCCGGCCATCTCGGCTGAGGTGCCGGGGGTTCGTATCTTCGGGAAGGCCGAGTGGCACAACCCCGGCGGGTCCGTCAAAGACAGGCCTGCGTTGTGGATGATCCGGGACGGCGAAAAGAGGGGGGTTCTCACGCCGGAGAAGACCATCCTGGACGCTACGAGCGGGAACACAGGGATAGCGTACGCCTGGATCGGGGCTGCCTTGGGCTACCGCGTAAAGCTGTGCATGCCGAAGAACGCGAGCGAGGAGCGCAAGAAGATCCTGCGCGCCTACGGCGTTGACTTCGTCCTGACCGACCCGGGCGAGGGCTCGGACGGGGCTATCCGCGAGGCGCGGAGGCTCTACGCCGAGGACCCTGAGCGCTACTTCTACCCCGACCAGTACTCCAACCCGGCCAACCCGAGGTCGCACTACGAGTCGACGGCGCCCGAGATCTGGGAGCAGACCAACGGCGAGGTCACCCACTTCGTCGCGGGGCTGGGCACGAGCGGGACCTTCGTCGGCACGGCGACGCGGCTCAAGGAGTTCAACCCCCGGATAGAGGTAATCTCCTTCGAGCCTGACTCGGCCTTCCACGGCCTCGAGGGCATGAAGCACATGGAGAGCGCCATCGTACCCGCCGTCTACGACCCGACGGTCGCGGACGAGAACCGGGGGGCGGCGACCGAGGACGCCTACCAGATGGTCAAGCGGGTGGCGCGCGAGGAGGGCCTCCTCATCGGCATCTCGGCCGGGGCCGCGGTCGCCACGGCGCTCGAGGTGGCGCGAGAGATAGATACCGGGACGATCGTCACGGTACTGTGCGACGGGGCGGACAAGTACCTCTCAGAGAGCTTCTGGGAGGAGTAGGTTGCCGCTCAAGATCGGCGCCGGGGACGCCGGCCGCATCCACGACCATGCGCGAGAGGCCTACCCCGAGGAGTGCGCCGGCGCGCTGGTCGGCATAGACCAGGGGGGCACGAAGGTCGTCGTTGACGTGTGGAGGGCCGAGAACACGCACGAAGAAGAGCGCAGCCGCCGCTTCCTCATAGAGCCCTTGAAGATAAAGGAGTTCGAGGAGCGGGCCGAGGAGCGGGAGATCGGCGTCTTGGGCTTCTACCACTCCCACCCGGATCACCCGGCGGAGCCCTCGGATTACGACCGCGAGCACGCCTGGCCCGGCTACTCCTACGTTATAGCCTCCGTAAGCGGCGAGAACGTAGGAGAGATGCGCTCGTGGACCCTAAGAGACGACCGCTCGGGCTACGACGAAGAGCCCATCGTAGGCTAGTAGAAGGAGATCACAGATGCCTAAGGTCAAGATCCCAACGCCCTTGAGGCAGTACACCGACGGCAACTCCGAGGTCGAGGTCGGCGGCGCCACCGCGGGCGAGGCGTTAGGGAACCTCGCCTCCGAGCACCCGAGCCTCAAGCAGCACCTCTACACCGGCGACGGCAAGCTGCGCTCGTTCGTCAACGTCTACAAAGGCGACGAGGACATCCGCTACCTCGACGGCCAGGAGACCGAGGTCTCAGACGGCGACGAGCTCTCCATAATCCCCTCCATCGCCGGCGGCCTCGCGGGGCGATGTAGGTAAGTATTCCCGATTTTCTTCGCAATCCATTTCAGACAAAGAGGTTTAACATGCAGACAAGAGAGCCTTTAGTGCAGCCTCCAAACGGGGCGGTGGATCTCTCCAACGACGAGATCGCGCGCTACAGCCGCCACCTCATCATGCCGGAGGTGGCCTTAGAGGGGCAAAAGAAGCTCAAGGCCGCGAAAGTGCTCACGGTCGGCACCGGGGGCTTGGGCAGCCCGCTCGCGCTTTATCTGGCCGCCGCCGGGGTCGGCACGCTCGGGATCGTTGACTTCGACGTGGTCGACGAGTCCAACTTGCAGCGCCAGATCCTGCACGGCACCTCGGATGTGGGCCGCCCGAAGGTGGAGAGCGCCCGCGACAAGATAAAGGACATCAACCCCAACGTGGAGGTAGTGGTCCACGAGGAGGCGTTAACCAGCGAGAACGCGCTCGAGATCTTCGCGGACTACGACGTCATAGTGGACGGGACCGACAACTTCCCGACCCGCTACCTCGTCAACGACGCGTGCGTCCTTTTGGGCAAGCCCAACGTGTACGGTTCGATCTTCCGCTTCGAGGGCCAGGCTAGCGTGTTCTACGCCGAGGAGGGCCCGTGCTACCGCTGCCTCTACCCCGAGCCGCCGCCGCCCGGGCTCGTCCCGAGCTGCGCCGAGGGCGGGGTCCTGGGGATCCTGCCAGGCGCCATCGGGACCATCCAGGCCACCGAGACCGCCAAGCTCATCCTCGGGATCGGCGAGCCCCTCATCGGGCGCCTCCTGCTCTACGACGCGCTCGGCATGAGCTTCCGCGAGATGAAGCTCCGCAAGGACCCGAACTGCCCGATCTGCGGCGAGAACCCGACCGTCACCGAGCTTATCGACTACCAGGAGTTCTGCGGCATCCCGCAGGCCAACGCCGCCGCCGAGCAGGCGAACGGGGTGCCCGAGATCACCGTGCAGGACCTCAAGGCCAAGCTCGATAGCGGCGAGGAGATCAACGTGCTCGACGTGCGCGAGCCGCACGAGTACGAGGTCGCCAACATCGGCGTGAGGCTCATACCCCTTGGCGAGCTTCCGCAGCGGCTGGCCGAGCTCGACCAGGGCGAGAACTTCGCCATCCACTGCAAGACCGGCGGGCGCAGCGCGAAGGCCGTCAAGCTCATGCAGGACGCGGGCTTTGAGAACGTCTACAACGTCAAGGGCGGCATCACAGCCTGGAGCGAGGAGATCGACCCGAGCGTCCCGAAGTATTAGACGCGAGCACTAATTAGGCGGGGCCGTCGTTTCGGCGGTCCCGCTTTTTCGTGCTCCGGAAGCGACCGGGCAGAAGTTATACTGACGGCGACGGCTCTCCCGGAGGTTGGCGTGACAGAGGCGAAGATCAGGACGGAGATCCCGCCGGTCGTGCTGCACACGCGCCCGGCGCTCGACATGGACGAGGAGCAGTTCTTCGAGTTCTGCCGGCTAAACAGGGACTGGCGCATAGAGCGCACCGCAGATGGGGACCTGGAGATCATGCCGCCGACCGGGGGAGAGACCGGCAACCGCAACCTGAAGATAGCGCTGCAGCTGGGCCAATGGACGGAGCGCGACGGTACCGGCGTCGCCTTCGACTCCTCGACCGGCTTCGTCCTGCCCAACGGCGCGACGCGCTCGCCGGACGCTTCATGGGTGCGACGCGAGCGGCTCCAGACGCTCTCAGCGGAACAGAAGAGCAAGTTCCCGCCGCTGAGCCCGGACTTCGTAGTCGAGCTGCGCTCACCCTCCGATCCTCTGGCAACGGTCGAGGCCAAGCTGCGCGAGTACATCGAGAACGGGGCGCGCCTCGGCTGGCTCATCGACCCGGAGACGCGGCGGGCGCACATCCACCGGCCGAACGAACCGGTGCAGGTTCTAGAGGATCCCGACAGCCTCTCAGGTGACCCCGTGCTGCCCGGCTTTATCCTCGACCTGCGGCGGATCTGGGAGACCGGCCTCTAACATAGCCCTCGACCGGAGTCAGGCCATAGTACGCGCGCTGCGCAGCGGGCTGGTAGATGAAGGACGGGAGCGTTGAGGGAGTGTAGGCCTGCGCCAACCGATCGCTTATCTCCTTCGCCGAGGCGACGCCGCCGGGTGCGGCCTGTATCATCCGTCGGATGGAGATGATACCCGTCTTCGACGGCCACAACGACACACTGCTGAACCTCCACCTGCCGAAAAGCGGCGAGGGCCGCAGCTTCTTCGATCGGAGCGAGACCGGGCACATCGACTTGCCGAGGGCGAGGGAGGGCGGCTTCGGCGGCGGGTTCTTCGCCTGCTACGTCCCGAACCCCGA
>JADDPU010000380.1 GCA_016781725.1 Rubrobacter sp.
GTGATCGCCGAGTCGGCCTTCAACGACGTGACGGGCACGGTGCTGGTCCTTACCCTCGTCGAGGTGATAGAGGCCGGCCACTTCACGGTCTCAGAACCCATCTTGGAGTTCCTGACGGAGCTCACGATCGGGGCCCTGATCGGCGTTGGCGCCGGCCTGATCCTCGCCTACGCCGTATCCTCGACGGCGCGGGCCGGGATCTGGGACGAGTCGCCTGGCGTGGCGATCCTCGCCGTGGTAGCTCTCGTGTACTTCTCGAGCGCGACCCTCGGCGGGTCGGCCTACCTGGCCGCCTTCGTGATGGGTTTGATCGTCGGTAACATGCGGCTCTTCAAGCTGCAACAGAACGAGCGGGACGCCGAGATGCTGGAGGGCTTCGTGGGCCAGACCGCCGAGATAGCCACGCTGCTCGTCTTCGTGACGCTCGGCATGAACCTGCCGTTCGACGCGCTTGGCCGGTACTTTTTCGGCGGGATCGTGGTGATGGTCGTGTTTATCTTCATCGCCAGGCCCGTAACCGTCCTGGCGTGCCTCCTGCCAGACCGGCGCGGGAGGTGGACGCGCAACGAGCTGATCTTCCTGAGCTGGTGCCGCTACACAGGCGTCATCCCGGCCGCCGTGGCCAGCATTCTCCTTGCCGACGGCGTGGAGGGGGCGGAGATCGCGGTCTCCCTGGTCGCGCTCGCCGTCTGCGCCACCCTGCTCCTGCAGGCCACCACCGCAGGCTACGTGGCCGAGCGTCTGGGCCTGCTCGAGCGCCAGGAGTCCGAAGCCCCAACCTAGGCACCCGTTTGGCCTCACCCGGTTTCCGCCGTCAGGAGCCCGGAAAACAGATACAATCAGGGGCGCGGGCAGCGTGTTCCCTTGAGAGGAAGCTATGGCGCAGCTTACCGACAGCTTTAACCGCAAGATGGACTACCTCAGGATCTCGGTCACCGACCGCTGCAACTTCCGCTGCCAGTACTGCATGCCCGAGGACATCACCTTCCAGGACAAGAGCCACATCCTAACCCTCGAGGAGATGCTTACCTTCGCCGAGGCGTGCCTGCAACTGGGCGTCACCAAGGTCCGGGTCACCGGCGGCGAGCCGCTCGTGCGCAAGGGCGTTGTGAAGTTCGTCGGGTGGCTCAAGGACCTGGGGTTCGAGGACGTCACCATGACCACCAACGGCTACCTCCTGAAAGAGAACCTGGAAGGTCTCGTCGAGGCCGGCCTCGACCGCATCAACATCTCGCTCGACACCTTGCAGCCCGAGAAGTTCGCGTTCATCACCCGCCGCAACCACTTCGAGAGGGTGTGGGAGGCGGTGATGGCGGCGCTCGAGACCCCGCTCTCCCCTGTGAAGCTCAACGCCGTCGCGATGCGCGGCGTGAACGACGACGAGATAGCCGAGATGGCGAAGCTCACCTTGCGTTACCCCATGCACGTCCGGTTTATCGAGCTCATGCCCCTCAACGGCGACACCGACGGCTCGCGCTTCCGGTCGCTCTTCATCCCGGGGAGTGAGATCCTGGAGCGGGCCCAGGCCGAGCTCGGCGCGCTCACGCCGATAGAGCCGGACGACCCGGCGGCCCCGGCAGACGAGTTCAAGTTCGAGGGGGCGCCTGGCACCTTCGGCGTGATAACGCCAGTCTCAGAGCCCTTCTGCGCCAGGTGCTCCAGGCTGCGCCTCACTGCGGACGGCAAGATCCATCCTTGCCTCCTGACCGACCTCGACGTGCCGGTAAAGGACGCGATCCGCAGCCCCGACCCGATCCCGGCGATCCACAAGGTCCTCTGGGAGACGGCGAGGATCAAGCCCGCCGCAGGCCTGACCCTCCCCGAAGAGTCGCGCAACCGCACGATGAGCCAGATCGGGGGCTAACAGCCCCTCGACCCGGGCCTCTGCTCTCGCAGAGCCTATCGATCGTGAACCTTCTCGCGCGTTAGGCCCACTCTGCTTCCGAGGTCATCCACTATTGGGCGCGGTTGCGGAGGATGCGCCTTCGCCGGCCATTATCCTCGCGTAGACCTCCGGGTCGGTGGGGCCTTCGGAGTTGAACAGCAGCACGTTTGCCTCTCCGTTCATGCCGAGCAGGTGCCGCGTGGGCTCTTGCTCTGCGTCGTCAGCGAGGGCCAGGAGCCCGGCCAGCCCCGCCCCGCCCGTCTCGCCTGAGACCAGGCCCGCGCTGGCGAGCAGGCGCATCGCCCGGCGGGCCCACTCGTCCTCGATGGAGACGAATACGTCCACGCCCTTCGACACGATGGGCCAGGCCACCTTAGAGGGCGTGCCGCAGTTCAGGCCGGCCATGATCGAGGCTCGGGGCGCGGGCAGGCTGACGATCCGCCCGGCCTCGACCGACGCGAGCATGCAGGCTGTCCCCTCGGGTTCCACGCCGAGGATTTTCAGGTCCGCTCTCTTGGCGCGGAAGTGGGCGACCACGGCCGCGGCGAAGGCTCCCACGCCGATCTGGGCGACCACGAGGTCGGGTCCGGGCTCGCCTCGGCGCGCGAGCTCGTCCTCGACCTCCCACAGGATCGTGGAGTAGCCCTCGATCACCCACAGCGGCACCCTCTCGTAGCCGGGCCAGGCGGTGTCCGAGATGACCAGGCAGCGCTCGCCCGCCTCCTCCGCCGAACGGGCCACGGCCTCGTCGTAGCCGCCGTCCACCACGACCACGGCCGCGCCCTCGGCCGCGATGGCCTCCACGCGCGGGGCCACCATGTCGGCCGGCACGAAGATGCGGGCCTCGAGGCCGAGCAGCCCAGCCAGGCGCGCAACCGCCCGCCCGTGGTTGCCGTCGGTGGCGGCGGCGAGGGCGAGCGGTAGGAGCGGTCCGATCCGCTCTCTCAGCTCCTCGAGGTCGTCCCACGCGCCGATGCCGTTCTCCGAGTGTTCTTCCAGGGCCCGGTACACGGCCCAGGAGGCGCCGAGGATCTTGAACGCCGGCAGGCCCAGCCGGGACGACTCGTCCTTGACCCAGACGCGGCCGACGCCCAGAGTCTCGGCCAACCGCGGCGCCTCGGTCAGCGGCGTAGGCTCGTAGCCGGGGAGACGCCTGTGGAAGTCTAAAGGGTCACGACCGGTCCGCTCGAGGTTCCACGTGTCCGGCACACCCTGGTTGTGCAGTGAGCGCACGCCTCTCATCTGGCCCTCCCCGGGTCGAAGGTCTTTGCAAGCTCGGCCGTCCGCCTCGCTCCCCTGGAGGTCTGGCAACCCTGGCAAATCCTCCGGCGCAGTGCGCGGTCCGCTGCCGGAATCTAACCTATCAGTCAGGTTCGATGCTGGCGATGAGGCCCTCGGCTCTCAGCCCTTCCTCGTAGAGCTCGGCGAGCTCTTTGTGGGCCTTGGTTGCGACGGCTTTGCCTTTGGTGTGGGCCTCCATCATTATGTCCACTGCCCTTCGCACGGACATGCGCGGGATAACCTTCTGCAGCGTGGCGACGACGTGCTCCATGGGGGTGTAGTCGTCGTTGTGCAGGATCACCTTGTAGGGCGGCTCCTCGGAGACGCTCCGCTCTATCTCTATGCCTGGTCTGGTCTCGGGCGAAGAGACGGAAGTGATGGTGTTCGACCTTCTAGGCACCGCTATGCTCGCTGGCACTCTTCTCTCCGGTCCGCCGCGTTCTCGACGCATGGAAAAATAGCTTGCCCGAGCGCTGGGCGCAACCCCCGATTCTTACCGGATAAACGATAGCGCCTGCTCGAGAGCCCTCTCGACAGTTCGGCGGTTGCGGTCCGAGATCTCCTTCGCCCGCGGCCCCGGCGGGTAATCCTCAGGGTCGTCGCGCATCGTTGGGGGTAGGACCACCGGGCTCTCGGCCCCCCACTTCGCGAGCCAGTCCTCTGGCACGGTCTCGGGCGGCTCCTGGTGGGAGACGGCGGCCCAGAGGGTGCTCCAGGCGCGCGGGACGACCCGCCAGATGTCGTAGCCCCCGCCGCCGGTGGCGACCCAGCGGCCTTCGCAGAGCTCGTGGGCGAGGTCGTGGACGCGGCGGGGCACGTGCTCGTAGAGGCGCATCGTCGCGGAGAGGTGCGTCAGCGGGTCGAGTTCATGGCCGTCGCAGCCGTTCTGGGAGAGGATCAGGTCAGGCGAGAAGGCGCGCAAGACCTCGGGGACTACCGCCTCGAAACAGGAGATCCAGGACGAATCGTCGGTGTAAGGCTCGAGCGGCACGTTGACCGAGTAGCCCACGCCGCCGTCGCGCCCCTTCTCCTCGACCCCGCCCGTCCCCGGGAAGAGGTAGCGCCCGGACTCGTGCATGGAGATTGTCAACACCTCAGGGTCGTCGTAGAACATCCACTGCACCCCGTCGCCGTGGTGGGCGTCGGTGTCGAGGTAGGCGACGCGGATGCCTGGGTGCTCCTGCTTGAGCCGCGCGATGGCGACTGCGGCGTCGTTGTACACGCAGAAGCCGCTCGCCTGGGAACGCAGGGCGTGGTGCAACCCGCCCGATATGCACATCGCGTGGACCACCTCTCCCCCCGCAACCATGCGGCACGCCGCGAGCACCCCACCCACCACGCGGGCGCAGGCCTCGTGCATGTCGGGGAAGATGGGGTTGTCCGCGGTCCCGAGGCCGTAGTGAAAAAGGTCCGAGAGCTCGCCCGCTGCCCTTCCTGCCCGCTGGACCCTGCGCACGTAGTTGAGGCTGTGGACGGTCAAGAGGTCCTCGACGGTCGCGGGCTCGGAGCCTACGAGCGTGTGATCCTCGAGCAGCCCGAGCCCCTCGCAGAGCTCCAGGGTGAGCCTGAGGCGTAAGGGGTTGAACGGGTGGTCCCCGCCGAAACCGTAGGCCTCGAGGCCCAGATCGTGGACGATGGCCGCTTGGCCGCTCACGGGCGCGGCGGCCAGAGCACGGTGTAGCCTGCCTCCTCCAGGTACCCGACCGCCTCGGTGGTGTCGATGGTGTCCACCCTGAACACTACGACGCGCTCCCTGGTTGCCCGTTCTTCGTCAGGCTCCCGCGTGGTCCCCATGGCGGCGCTGACGATGTTGATGCCGCACATCCCGAAGACGCCAGCCGCGCCGGCTAAAGAGCCGGGCCGGTCGGGCAGCGAGACCTCCAGACGGCTCCCTGGCTCGTGGGCGCCGACGAGGTAGACCAGGGCGTCCATCACGTCCGAGGCTGTGAGGATGCCGACCAGCTCCCCGCTCTCGACGACGGGGAGGCAGCCGATCCTCCTCTCCCGCATCGTGTTCGCCGCCTGCTCTATGGGGTCGTCCGGGGCGACCGTCACCACCTGGCGGGCCATCACCTCGCCGATCCGGATCTCCGCCAGCGCCGCGGCCCGGCCCGGATCCCCGAGCGGCGGGGCCGCCGCCCTGAGGTCCCTGTCCGAGACGATCCCCACGAGACCTCCCTCCTCCAGAACCGGCAGGTGCCTTATACGCCGCTCCCGGCAGAGGGCGAGCGCCACCTTCGCCGTATCCTCCGGCGAGAGCGTAACGACCTCGCGGGTCATCGAGTCTTTGACCAGCAGCATGAGATCCCTCCTTCCCTATCGCATTGTATAGCAGCGCCTCGCGGCGGGTGAAGCCCTACCGGAAGCTGGTATAAAGTCCCGGATGCCCGAGTACCTCAACCAGCTCTTGGCCGACACGGCGACCGCGCTCGTGCGGGAGAACTTCACGGGTGTACGGGCCCCCTGGTGGTGGGAGCGGCGCCTGGGCGGCGGCCTGGAGGTCTGCCAGGAGCTCGACCCCGAGGCGATGAGCCGCGAGATCTCCGAGAGGACGGGCCACGGGCTCCCCGAGGTCAGGCGAACCATCCAAGAGGAGCTCGGCCTCGAAGAGGCGGAGCCTGTCGTATTGACCTTCGAGATAGCGGGCGAGACCGCCACCGACGAAGCGGCCAGGATGCTAGCCGAGCGCTCCGCGCAACCCGAGGGCCTCGCCGCCGGGCTCTATAGACGCGTCGAAGAGGCGGTCAGGGCCGGGTAGTCGGACGGAGGCGTCCTCCGAGCCTACCCCCGACGAAGCCTGCCGCTACGCCAAGCGGCAAGACGGCGCAGAACGCGAGCGTTAGGACGATCAGGGTGCCTATATTGTCGGATTTCGTGAATACCTCGCCAGGGTTGCTGGGCGTGACGAAAACCCACGGTACGATCCCCCACGTCAGCCACAGAAATGCGCCGACCAGCGCGAGGGTCGCCCCCACCGCTCCGTTCAGTCCAGGAGAAGCTGTAGACAGGGCGCCGGCCGCGAGACCTCCCAGCGTGCAGGCGATCAGTAGGCAAAAGAGCGGGACGAGCACGCTGAAGGCCAAGCGGATGTACCGTGCCGGCCCTTGGGGTACCACCCCCTCCGGCGTCGGATTTGGGAAGAACCGCGATCCGAGAACGAGGATCAAGAACAAAAACAGTAGCGTCAACGCGATTCCCACTACGACTGCGGTCCACCGGACACGGCGTAGCACGACTTCTCCTCCTTTACGCCGGTGACCGGGCGAGAGCGCGAAAACCGACGACGCTGCCACATGCTACCGCGGAAAGCTACGGGCCGGTAACGGAGAGGATAAGGTTTTTCCGGGTCGCGCCTCCGACGTCCGCTCAATACCTCGGCACGGAGGCGTCTACCTCGGCGTAGGCGTCGAGGCCACCCTCGAGGTTCGAGACGTCGGAGAAGCCGGCCCGCTGCAGGGCCTGCGTCACGTAGGCGCTGCGGGCGCCGTGGTGACAGATCACGACGGTCTCGGCAGCGGGGTCGAGCTCCGAGAATCGGCGCTCGAGCTCTGACATCGGGACGAGCTTGGAGCCCTCGATGCGGGCCAGCTCGAACTCCCACCGCTCCCGCACGTCTAGCAACACGGGCCGCTCACCCGCGTCGAGCCTCGCCTTGAGCTCGCGCGGCGCCACGTTCTCGTAGTCTGGCTCCCGCAAGGTCTAGAACTCGTAGTCGGCGACGATGCGGCCACTGGTGACGTTGGCAAGCTTCTCGACGACCGCTAGGTGCGCCGGGTGCTGCATGTACTCCTGGAGGCCCGCGGTGTCCTCGAAGCGGGCGAAGAGGGCGTGCGTGTACTCGCCGGAGCGGCCGGAGAAGTCCTCCCCCACCGAGAGGTCCACGGTCGCAGGCACCTCGTCCTTCAAACCGCGGATGGACGAGAGCAGGTCCTCGACCTCCTCGGGCGAAGCCTCCTCTTTGACGGCGAAGAACACCAGATGATCCACCACGTTCCTACCCCCTTCTCCCGGGTCGCTCGACGCCGAGTCTAGCAGAGCGGAGAGAAGTGGGCCGCTAGAAGATGCGCCGCTCGGACTCGTCTATCTTGTAGTCGTTGATCGAGGCGTCGCGTCGCCTCATCAGGCCGTTCTCGTCGAACTCCCACAACTCGTTGCCGTGGGATCTCCACCACTGCCCCTCGGCGTCGTGGCTCTCGTACTCGAAGCGGACCGCGATGCGGTTCTCCGTGAAGCACCACAGGTTCTTTTCGAGTCGGTAGTCGAGCTCCCTGGCCCACTTGCGCGTCAGGAACGCGACGATCTCCTCGCGTCCCTCGAAGAACTCATCGCGATTGCGCCACTTCGAGTCCTCTGTGTACGCCAGCGACACCTTCTCGGGGTCGCGGGTGTTCCAGGCGTCCTGGGCTGCTTTGACCTTCTGCCTCGCGGTCTCCTCCGTGAACGGGGGCACCGGAGGCCTGACTCCCTGATTGTCACCGCTCTGCTGCATGAGTGGGTCCTCCTTTTGGCCTCTATGCTAGCAGCACACGATGGCTACGCCAGCGCCACCGCGACCTTTCGCCAGCCCGAGGCGAACTTCTGAGAACGCCCCTTTCCACGCACTCCTCGGGTGAATAGGCTTTTCGCCCTTCTGTCCTACCTTTCCTCGTGCACCTACGATCTGGCTGGCACCTCTATGAAGTATCTCCTGGAAACTAGAGTACGGTCAAAGTACTAGCCGCAACCATCCACGCTCCCCATCCGGCAAGCACCACCCCCGCCACTCGGCCCAACCGGTCGCCCCCCGGAGCCACCTTTTCGAGCAGGACGAACCCCGCGATGGCGGCGACCCAGAGCAGGTTCATCACCCCCGCCACAAGGAGCAAGGCCATGAGAGACCAACAGCAGCCGGTGCAGTAACCGCCGTGCTTGAGCCCCATCGAGAAAGCGCCCCACCGGCCATCTCGCCATTCGTTGAGGACGAATCCGAGAGGAGATCGGCACTCTCTCAGGCAGGCGTGCTTGAGGGGTGTCCACTGGTAGACCCCGGCCGCCAGTAGCAACACGCCGCCCAAAACGGGACTGGTGATCGCCATCATCGGTGAGAGCAGGGAGACGGCATGAAGCCCCCACTGGGCCGCGGTGGCCAGGACGCCGAAGGCGGCCCAGACCACCAGGTAGCCCGCAAGGAACACGCTCGTAGGTACGTAGGAAACACCCTGTTCCCGGCGTCTGCGGTTGACCCCGGCGAACATGAGGATCATCGGGGCCGCAGACGGCGTCATCATGGCGACCATCATCACCGCCCACATGCCGAACGTCAGGCCGAAATCGGCGAAGCCCCAGGCCTGCATCCGGGGCATGGCCATCTCTGCTCCCATGTCCATGTTCTGCGTATCCGAGGCCAGGGAGACTACGTAGACCCAGGAAAGCGCTGTGATCAGCGCGAGGCCGGACAGCACGACGATGCGGTCTCGCCGCAGTACGTTCTCGGCAACCTCTCTCAGCATACCCTTGGAATCGCTCCTAGTGGCCGAACCTTCGTGTGGGATCCTTGGGGCTCACACGAACGGCGGGTGAGAAGCCGCGCCTACCCCGACCAGGAGAAGGGGGTGGAGAGGCCGCTCTTGCCCTCGCCAGAGAAGTCGATCCCCAGGCCCTGGACGCGGCCAGAGAGAGCCCGGGCCGGGGTAAACTCCGAGCTAGCCGGGTGCTTGGTCTCTGTGAGCTTCGGCGGTGGCCCGTCCGGGTCGAACGGAGACACGAGATCCTCGATCTCCATCTCGATGGCATCGCCGACCGTGACCCGGTGGCGACGGCCGTCGTCGATATGCTCGATCGAGGCCACCTCCATGCCGAGGTTCTCGCCGATGAGCGGGACGACGTTGGCCAGGGGGCCGCCCATCTGCCCTGAGAAGATGCCCCCGAGTTTCTCGGCCTGCTCGTCGCTCGCCCGGTCGTCCATGAACATCCCGACCCGCCAGTTGCCCTCCGACATCTGCTGTGGAGCGTCGAGAACCAGCACCACGCTGAGGTCGCTCACATCCGTGCCGTCGACCTCCCCAGAGTCGATGTGCCAAGCGAGCGCTGCATTGCAGCGCTCATAGGTAGCAGGCGCCGCGAATGCGCTAGCGGTACAGGGACATACGACCTCGCAGCTACAGTTCTCGATGTACGTGCCTTGCAGGTGCCAAGCCATATCTTGGGCTCCTTTCCCACCCGCTCCCCCAGTGGAGCGTATTCCACCCAATTTATCAAAAGTGCGGATGTAACGTTACTTCCGAGAACCCTTCACTGAGTAATCCTGTGCGTAACTTCGTAGCGGCTAGACCAACGCCACCTCGACCTCCGGCTCCTCGCCTAGCGTGGCGGCGAAGCGGACCCGCAGGGCGTTGTCAGTTCGTATAGTTCAGAGGGAGGTGCGTGCTGCCTACGGCCACGCACCAGAGGCATACGAGCAGGGGTTTCTTCGATCAGTCGGGCATGTCGTCCTACTTCGAATCTGTGTCGGGACGCAGCCATAGCGAGACGTACTTGGGCTGCATCGTTTCCGTCATTGCTCCCATCCCCTCTCATACCCCGGTATCGACCAGGTACTGATGGACCAACCTCACCGCCATGGAGCCCTCGCCCACGGCGGAGGCGACCCGCTTGATCGAGCCGCTGCGAACGTCGCCGGCGGCGAATACGCCCGGCAGGCTCGTCTCCAGCAGGTAAGGTTGCCGCGAAAGGCCTCCTTGCCAGACGTCCCCCTCGAGCGCAGAACCGTCCAACGCTCTCCCCGTCAGGACGAAGCCGCGTTCATCGAGCTCGACTGCACCTTTGAGCCAGCCGGTGTTGGCCTCCGCGCCGATGAAGACAAAAAGGGCCTGCACCCCGAGGGTTCGACGCGCGCCCGAGCGATTGTCCTCGACCACGACCCCGTCCAGGCGGTCCTCTCCCATGAGCTCTCGGACCTCGGTGTTTGCGAGCAACTCGACGTTCTCGGCGTCCGTGATCCTGTCGACGAGGTACCTCGACATGCCCTTGCCCAAGCCTTCCCCCCTTATGAGCAGGTACACCCTCCGCGCGCGTCCCGACAAGTACACCGCCGCCTGGCCCGCCGAGTTTCCCCCGCCGACGACCGCGACCTCCTCACCTTCGAACGGTTGAGCCTCCGCCTCCGTGGCGGCATAGTGGACGCTTACGCCCTCGAAACGCCCGAGGCCGGGCACCTCCAGCCTGCGGTAGCGCGCCCCGGTCGCGGCTATCACGCTGCGTGCCGCGACTTCGCCGCCTTCGGAGAGCTCGACACGGTAGTGGCCGTCCCCTCTTTTGAGGCCGACCGCCTCCTGGGGCACCGCCGTCCGGGCCCCGAACTTGTCGGCCTGGACCAGGGCGCGGCTGGCGAGCTCGAAACCCGAGAGGCCCGCTGGGAAGCCCAGGTAGTTCTCTATCCGCGACG
>JADDPU010000591.1 GCA_016781725.1 Rubrobacter sp.
CTCACGGGGCATGTGTAGATCCAGACAACCGTAGCGCGTAGTACAGCAGACGTCCAAGACGCCGTATAATCCGGCGCATGGTCGGGCGAGGGAGGGACCGGGGCGCCATCGAAGCTATCTTCGGGCCGGAAGGCGAGGCAGCGAGGCGCATCCGGCTGGCTATCCTGATGCTTGCCGGCATCATTGTGGTCGGTACGTCAGGCTACGTCGTTTTGGGCTGGGGCTTTCTCGACGCGCTCTACATGACCGTCATCACCGTCGGGACCATAGGCTTCGAGGAGGTGCGCAACCTCGACGAGAGCGTGGCCGGGCGGCTCTGGACCATAGTCCTTATAATCAGCGGCGTCGCGGTCCTCGGTTACGCGACTACCTCGCTCGTGGCGCTGGCCGTAGAGGGCACGGTCCGAGACTACTTCAGGAGCAGGCGGATGAGGACGGAAATCTCCAAGTTACACGGGCACCACATCCTCTGCGGCTACGGTCGGACGTCAGGTGGCCGCGGAGTTCGCGTTGCAAGACGTGCCGTTCGTCGTCGTGGAGCATGAGCCGCGGACGGTCGAAGAGTGCTTGGCAAAGGGTTGCCCTGCCGTCTTCGGCGAGGCCTCGGACGACGACGTGCTCAGGGAGGCCGGCATCCTCAGGGCCGGCGGCCTCGTGGCCGCCGTGGACTCCGACGCTGACAACGTCTTCGTAGTGCTCTCGGCCCGCAAGCTCAACCCGAGGCTCCACAACGTTGCCCGCGCCTCCTCGGACGAGTCGGCTGCCAAGCTCGAGATAGCCGGCGCCGACAGGACCATCTCGCCCTACGCCGTCGGCGGCAGGAGGCTCGCCTCGCTGGCGACCCAGCCGCTAGTCGTGGACTTCCTGGACGTCGTGACCCGTGGCGAGGAGGGCATAGAGTTCAGGCTCAAGGAGTTCGTGGTGCCGAAAGCGTCGGCGATCGCGGAGCGAACCATCGGGGAGCTCAAGATAGGGGAGAAGACGGGCGCCATAGTGCTGGCGTTCCGTACGGCGGAGGGCAAGTTCGACACTACGCCCTCGGCCGGCGACCGCCTCCACGCCGGCGACACGCTCATCGTGCTCGGGAGTCGGGGCCAGATCACGCGCCTCGAGCAACTCATACGCGGCGAGGAGATCTCGTAGACGCGGTTCGTGTGGGCGCGCTTCGCGAACCGCGCCTACGCGAATAGTTTCAGGGCTCCTTGGGACGGTAGACCACCATGTCGGCCAGATCGTCCGTGGGCTCGTAGTGGGCCTTTATCTCCTTGAGCATCTGCGGGGTCCACCGGTCGCGCTTTATCTCCCTGGCGAAGGGGGGCTTCCACACCATGATGACCGGGAAGCGCTCCTCTTCGATGGCCCGGACGAGCGGGCGCTGGTCCCAGTCACCGTCGCGGGCGAGCTGGGTCATCTCGAAGGGCTGGAAGTATATGCTACGCCCGTTGAGCGGCAGGAGCCCCATGTAGTCGTCGGTCAGCACCGGGCCTTTCGCCTCGGCGACGATCCTGGAGAGTCGCCCGACCTCGGCGCGCTGCTCGATGATGTAGTCCTGCAGGCCGGAAGGGACGCGCGAAGACTGCGCGAGCGCCAGAACCTGGAAGGCGAGCAGCAGGATCAGGAGTGTCCGCACCCTCGGCCGCTTGCGCTGCCAGGCGATCGCGGCCCCCGTCGCGAGCCCCAGCGCCGCGGAGAGCTCGAGCAGGTAGTTGACGTCCGAGCCCACCTTGCCGACGAGCAGCGCCGAAGGGACGCTCGCGACGAGATAAGGCGCTACCAGCCACCACGACCGGTTGCTCTTGCGCGGCGCCAGCAGCAGGAACGATACGGCGCCGAGCAGCAACAGCGGGCAGGCGAGGAGCGCGCCCAGGGCGTTGAGGCTCACCCGCTCCCACCGGAAGTCGTTGAGGTTGGCGATGACCGTGTTGAGGTAGAACCCGCCGCCGGTGAGGGTATTGAGGGCCGCGAACAGGACCAGGGCGGCGCCGCCGGCGAACCCCGCCAGCTCCAGCGCCCGCCGTTTCTGACCCTGGGCCAGCAGCCACACGAAAGCGGCGAGCGGGGCCGCCAGGGCGTAGGTCTGGCGGGTGTAGACCGCCGCCACGAGCAGCAGGCCGGCGAAGGCGAGGCTCCGGCGTCTATCCGGCCAGCGGACGACCACGAACAGGCCGGCCCACGAGAGGGCGAGCCCAAGCAGGTCCACCCGCGCGAGCGAAGACCAGCGCACGACGTAGGGCATGGCCGGGAAGATCAGGGCCCCAGAGAGCGCCGCGAGCCGGTCCCTGGTGAGCGCGTGCAGCGTCAGCCCCACGAAGAGGGCCACCGCCGCGGCGGCGAGCAGCGAGATCAGGCGCCCGTACCAGAACGCCGGCCCGAAGAGCCAAACGAACGGGGCCTGCGCCAGCGGGAAGAGCGGCGGGTAGTTGGAGATGACGTAAGGCGGCGTGGCGAGGTCGCTCCTGTAGATGGTCCTGAACTCCGCGAGCCTCACCGCCTGGTCGAGCAGCGGCCCCTCTCCGTAGTTGAGCGGGTAGGGGAACGCCAGCGCGTCCAACCCCTGCCGGACGAAGAGCAGGATCGCCCAACCCTGGGCTAACAGCAGGACGGCCGCGGCTACCCCGAGCGCGACCCGGCGCGGACGCAAGCCCTTGTCGTACGCCGCCGACTTCTCCTTCTTCAAACCCTCGCTCAACGCTTCCTTCCGCGGTCTCTCGCGTGGCCCCGTATCCTACCGCTTTTGACGGCGAAGCCGAGCCAACCGGGCAGTGGTGTACCCGTAGCCTTCCATTAGAATCTGAGTGTGAGGGACCAAAAAAGATCGCGGGGCATCACGGGCCGCGGTGCGGCGGGCAACCCGAGGAACCGCTTCGAGAGGATCGAGGTCGAGCCCGACCCAGCCGCAGCGGGCGAGCGTCCGCCCCCCGAGACCCTCTACCTGCGCGATCACTCCCGCTCCATCATCGCCCGCAACGAGAGCCCGGACATAGGCTTCGAGGCCAGCATAAATCCTTACAGGGGATGCTCTC
>JADDPU010000445.1 GCA_016781725.1 Rubrobacter sp.
GTAAGGGTTCTCCTCGGTCACCGCTCGGATCAGGGTCCTCTCCCCCGCCACGTATGTGTCCACGGTGTTCTGCAACTCCTCGGACTCCCTGGCGGCGGGCGTCTTCAGAAAATTCGCCACCCCCTCCGGGGTGACGGTGCCGTCGGCGGAGAGTCCTTGCGGCAACCTCGGCACCCTGCGGTCTACCTCCTCGGCGACGCGGCGCTCGACCTCGGCCCTGATGCGGCCCTCCGCGCTCCGCACCTCCTCGGCCACCCGCGGCTCGATCTCAGCCCTGAGCCGCTCCCCGGTTCCCGGCGGGACGAAGCCCGCGGAGGCCTCGATCTTGCGGAGCTGCTGCTCGACCAATTCGTCCGTCTTCTCCCTGGTCTGCTCCTCTATCTGCCGCTCGACCAGGCCGTCTATGCGGCCTGCGGCCTCCCTCTTTGCCTCTTCGCGGGCTTCGGTGACGCGGGCGGCGTAGTCCTTCGCCGCGGCTGCCCCTACCGTGTAGACACTCTCGACGCGGGAGATCCCTTCGGCGTGGCGGATACGCTCGCCGAGCTCTTTCGCGTCGGCGAGCCCCCTCTCGGCGAGCGGGTCCGCGGAGACTGTGGCGACCACCTCCATCGGGTTGAGGGCCGCGTACTCGAAGTTCTCCTTCAGGATGTCGTCCCCGGCGCGCGACTCGTACTTCTCGGGGAGGACGCTCGCCTCGGGGATGCCGACCTTCATATGGGAGACTGGGTAGAGCAGGGTGCCGAGGAGCGCGGCGACCAGCAGAATAACGGCCACCGGGTGGCGCATTACGAGGTCGGCGCTCCGGCCCCAGAAGCCCGTCGCCGGCGCGCTTTGGCGGCGTCTGATGGAGAGCAGGTTGATGCGGCGGCCGAGGATGCCAACGAAAGCCGGCAGCAACGTAAGTGCTGCCGCCACCGAGACGAAGACCACGACGACGCCCGCCACCCCTATAGAGCGCATGAACATAAACGGGAAAAAGAGCAGGCCGGCGAGCCCGATCAGGACGGCAGTCCCAGAGAAAAAGATCGACCGCCCGGCGGTCGCGACCGTGCGGGGCACCGCCTCGGCGGCCGGGTAGTCCTCGAGCTCCTCCCTGAAACGGCTGACGAAGAACAGGGCGTAGTCGATCCCAAGGCCAAGCCCAAGCATCGTCGAGAGGGTGAGGGTAAATACGCTCATCTCGTAGAAGCCCGCAATAAAGTACAGCGCGGCGAGCGAAGTCAGCACGCTCGCGCCCCCGATCAAGACCGGCACCCCGGCGGCCACTAGCGTGCCGAAGGCGAAGATCAAGATCACGATCGCGAAAGGAAAAGCGTACTTCTCGGCGCGCTTGACGTCCTCGTTGCTCGCCTGCTCGAGGTCCTGGTAGACCGCGGGAGCCCCCGTGACGTATGTCTTTAGCTTGTCGGAGCGGACCTCTCTTCTGACCTCCGCTACGATGTTGCGGGTCTCGTCTATGGAGACTTTGAAGGCGACGACGGCGTAGGAGCTCTCGCCGTCCCTGGAGATGAAGCGGGCGTCCTTGGAGTCGGCGTAGGAGGCCACGTACCCTACCTCGTCGAGCCTGCGCACCCCTTCCAGCGCGCGTTCCTGTGCTCGCTGGTATTCGTCGCTGCGCGCGGGTGTGCCGTCGCCCTCGAAGACCACGATCAGGGTAGCCGGGGAGAGCTCGAACTCGTCGGACATCAGGCGCTGCACCCGCTCGGCCTCGGAGTCGGAACCCTCGAAACCGCCGCCCTTGAGCCTTCCGGAGAGCTCCGGGGCGAAGAACACGCTCGCGACGAGGACCGCGGCCCACACCACCAAGACTGCCCACCGGAAACGGTAGGCGAAGACCCCGATCAGGTGAAACACGCTCACCCTGCTAAGCGATCCTCTCCGGCAGCGTTCTCATCGACGGTATATGTTACTGGAAGCGTGGGGGTCGAATCGTGTTCGGTTACACGCCGCGGCCCTTCGGTTTTCAGACCCCGCCGGCGGAGGCTGGCGTCTTGCGTGGCAGGGTCACGGTGAGGAGCAACCCGAGCACCGGAAGGGCGGCTATGGCGAGCATCGCCGCCGGGAGGCCCGAGCTATCGGCCAGGAGGCCGAGCAGGGGCGCTCCTACCCCGCCGAGGCCGATGGAGAGGCCCATCGTGACGCCGGCGGCGAGCCCGATGCGGCCAGGGAGGTACTCCTGTCCCATGACCACTGTGACGCCGAACGTCCCGACGGTAGCGGCGCCGGTCAAGGCGAGCAGGACCATGCCGGGGTAAGGCCCGGCGAGGGTGAAGCCGAAGATCAGGGGCGGGAGGGCGAGCATGGAGGCCGCGACTACCGCGCGCCTCCCGAACCGGTCGGCAAGAGGCCCCATGACCAGGGTGCCAGTCGCCCCGCCGAAGAGCATCACCGTGAGGGCTGTGTTCCCGAACGCCGGCGTCGTGTCGAAGACGCGCTCGTAGTAGGAGGCCACGAAGGCTACGAGCCCGAAGTACACGAAGGAGCGAACGGCGACGACCCCGATCATGCGCGAGAAAGGCCCCCAGTGCTCGGGCTCCGGGGCTGTCTCCCCTCCCACATCCCCGACCCGCCGCGGTTCGAAGCGGAGCATGCGCGGCATCTCGAGGAAGAGGACCGCGGCCATGACGGCGGCGGGCAGAGCGAGGAAGAGCGTGCCGGGCAGGCCGAAGGCCAGGACTAGCGGTGTGGCGACGACCGGCCCGAGGGCGACACCTGCGTTGCCGCCGACGGAGAACAAGCTCATCCCCCTGGCCCGCCGGGAGCCGGAGACGTAGTTGGCGAACCGCGCGGACTCAGGGTGAAACGCGGCCACCCCGATGCCGCTCATAACTACGCACAAAAAGGTCTGAAGGTAGCCGGGCACTACCCCTACGAGCGCCATCCCCACCCCCGCTAGCAGCACGCCGAGCGGCATGAGGGCTGGCATGGGGCGCCTGTCGGAGAAGATGCCGAAGAGCGGCTGCACAACGGAGGAGCTTACGGTAAGGGCGAACACGAGCGCGCCGGCCGCCGTAAGCGAGATGCCCCTCTCGGAGATCAGGAAAGGCAGCAGCGCGGCCACGGCCCCCTGGTTGAGGTCCGTGAACAGATGCCCGGCGGAGAGCGCGCCCATCGCCCGCCGGTCCACGCCCTTGCCCGAAACCTCGCTCAAAGCCCGCCTCTCTCTCAACGACGAGGGTGATGCTATCAGTCCTCGAGGATCTCGTACGGCGCCAGCGCCCATACCCTATCCGCCCGAAGCCCCGGGAGGGCGTCTCCTATCTCCCCTAAAAGGTCAAGGAGGGCGTACTCGACCGGGGCACCCGGGGTTGGTCGACCGCTGCGGGGGCCCGAGATCTTGACCAGCCCCCCCTCCGGCGACTCGCGCTCGATGCCGCCGAGCTCCCTGGCCTTGCGGAGGGCCTCCCGGAAACCGCCGAGCTCGTCCACGAGCCCTAGCTTCAGCGCCTCCTCCCCCGTCCAGACCCGCCCGCCGGCTACGTCCTCGAGCTCCCGCGGCTCGATCCCGCGCCCGCGCGAGACGCGGTCCTTGAACTCGTCGTAGACGAGCCCTATCTGGCGCTCCAGGACCCGCACCTCGTCCGGGGTCGGGCGGCGGCTCGGGTCTAGCAGTCCGGCGCGCGCCCCGCGGTCAACGGAGGCTGGGTTGATGCCGAGCTTCCCGTAGAGGCCGCCGGCGACCGGCCGCACAGTAAGCACCCCGATGGAGCCGGTAACCGTGTTGCGCCGGGCGACGACGTGGCTCGCCGGAGCCGAGACGTAGTAGCCGCCCGAGGCCGCGACGTTACCCATCAGGACTACAACGGGTTTCTTGACCCGGACCCGCTCGACCTCGCGCCAGATCAGGTCCGAAGCCAGCGCGTCCCCTCCGGGGGACTCGACGCGGAGGAGGACTGCCGCGACCCGCCGGTCCTTCTCCGCTACCCGCAGCGCGGCGACTACCGACTCGCTCCCCGCCTGCTCCCGCCCCACTAACGGCAGCGGCACCGGAAGGCTCCTGCTCTTCCCCCGCACTATGGCCCCCGACACGTTCACGAGCCCGACCCGCCGCCGCCGGCGGTAGGGCATCCACAACGCCCGGCGCGCCGCGCTCCACTCCGAGAGCCTGGCCCGCCGCCCGTCCGCCCCGAGCCACCCGGGCAGCTCGTCCTCGTAGCAGACCCCGTCGAGCAGGCGCCCGGCGAGGGCCTCCCGCGCGCCGTATGGGCCCCGGTCTATCGCGGCGCGCGCCTCCTCGGGGGAGAGGCCCCTGCCTTCGGCGATGGCGCGGGTGAGCTCCTCGTAGCGGCGGTCCACCAGGCGTTCGGTCTGTTCGCGCGACTCGCGCGAGAAGTCGTTGCGGACGTAGGGGTCTCCCGCGGTCTTGTAGGGCGAGACGGCGACGACCTCGGCCCGGAGGCCGAGCCGATCCAGGGCGTCCTTAAAGAAGTTGACCCTGGCGCGGACCCCGATAACGCTCAGGGTGGCGACAGGGGTGGCCAGGATCTCGTCTGCGGCGCAGGCCAGGTAGTAGGAGCGCGTATCCGCGCCTTCTGCCAGGTAGGCCACTACCCTGCCTCCCCTCGCGCGGTACGCGAGTAGCTCCCGGCGCAGCTCTTCCAGCGCCGCCCACCCGGCGTCGAGGTCGCGGACGCGTAACACGACCCCCCGCGGACGGCCGTCCGCGGAGATGCGCTCGAGCCGGGCGCGCAGTTCCTCGAGGGTTATCGGGTTCGGGCCTGGCGAGAGGCGGCGGCGCAAAAAGCCCACAGGCGTCCCGAACTCGGGCAACGAACCGCCGACCTCGATCCAAACGTAATCCGGCGGCCTGCCGAGCAGGCGACCGCGGGCGTTGCGCAGGAGGCGCCAGAGGTTGACCAGAGCGTCGAGGATGGGGGACATCTGGCGCATATGGTACACCGCAGCACGAAAAGCTCCGTATGATAGACTCCGAAATAGGAATGGTTACTGATCGCAGAACTACCAAAGAGGGCGAGACCGGCGCGCCGGAGAGCGGCATCAGGGAGAAGTTCCGCAGGTCGGGCTACACCCTCACCTCCCAGCGCCGGGCCGTACTCGAGGCGCTCCTCGAGGCGAAGGGGCACCCTTCGGCCGAGGACGTGTATTTGATCGTCAAGCGCAAGAACCCGCGCGTGGCGCTCGGCACCGTCTACCAGGCGCTCTCCGTGCTCGAGGAGATCGGGGTGATCGGCTCCAAGCACTGGTCGGAGTCGCCGACGCGCTACGACCTGAACGTGGAGCCGCACCTGGACATCCGGTGCGAGAGCTGCGGCGAGGTCTCCGAGATACTCGGCGCCGACTTCGCCGGCCTCGAAGAGCGCATCCGCCAGAACACCCCTTATGAGGTCACCCGCGCGACAGTGGTCGTCGAGGGCCTCTGCCCCGCCTGCGGCAAGGGGGAGTAGCCACTCCCGCCAGGAGGCTAGCCGCGCCGGTCCCGGTCGGGTCCGCCTAGTAGAGCTCCGTACCTTTCGGCGCGGGCAGTAGCGGCCTTTACCGGGCGTACGACAGCGGGTACCCTTTCAGGCTAAAGGTGATCCGGAAGGACTACGGGCCCACAGGAGGGGCGAGCGTGAGCGAGGATCCCAGGCAGACGGTGGCGGAGCTTGCGAAGGGCATGGAGGCGGCTGGCGCCCTCATAGAGAGCCTGGAAGAGGAAGCGTCGAACCTCAGGGGCGACCTTGAGCGGGCGACCGCCGCCCTCAGGGCGGCCCAGGCGGAGGTCTCCTCCAGCGCCGGCGCTGTGGAGGAGGCGAACCGGGCCCGCGACCTGGCCCAGAAGGAAGCCCGCGACCTGCGGGCCGAGATCTACGAGCTCAAGAGGCGCCACTCCGACGAGCAGCTTCGGCTGAGCAACCAGCACATCAACGAGCTGGCCGCGGTGCGGCGCAGGCTCGAAGAGCAACGCCGCGCCGACATGCAAGCCTCCTCCTCCGAGGCGCGTCTGGAGGAGCTCAGGGAAGAGTTTCGCAGGGAGCGCGGGGCCCTCGAGGCGCGGCACCGCGAGGAGCTCGAGGCCCTCAAGCACGCCTCCGAGCAGTGGGAGGAGCGGCTTCGGACGGGCTACCGGGAGCAGGAGGAACGCCACGCGTCCGAGCTCGAGGCCGTGCGCCGGGAGGCGGCTGAGAGGATAGGCGAGCTCGAGCGCTCGCTTGAAGAAGAGGTCGAGCGGCTCGCCGCCGAGGAGAGGAACGCCTCGGAAGAGCGCCACCAGGCCGCCTTGCGCGCTCTCGAGAACGCGGCGGCGGGCCGGGAGCTCGAGCTCCAGAAAGACTACCAGGCGGTGGTCGAGACCCAGCAGGCGCAGATAGAGTCGCTGCGGGAGGAGCTCGCGATGGCCCGCCGGGGGGTAGACGAGTCCCACAGAGCGGAGCTTCGGGAGGTCAAGGCCCTCGCCGAGAGTCGGGAACGCGAGCTGCGCAAGACGCAGGCGGGCAGGCTCGCGGCGGCGAAGGCTGACGCCGAGCGCAGGGTAGCGGCGCTACAGGCCCAGAGGGAGGCGGACAACCGGGCGCTGCGGGCCCGCCACGCGGAAGAGGTCGCGCGCCTGCGGCGCGGGTACGAGGAGCGGCTCGCGCAAGAAGACGAGCGCAGAAAGTCCGAGACCTGGACGCTCCAAGAGCGGGTGGAGGAGTTCAAGATCCAGCGCGACACCGAGGCCCGGGCCTTCGCTGCCCGCCTGAAGGAGCTCGAGACCGCCAGGCTCGCCCAGAAGTCCTCGGCCGAGGAGGATCTGGAGCGGGTGGTGGAGCGGTTCGGGGCCGAGATCTCCGACTACGAGCACCGCGTAGCCGAACTCGAAGAGGCCCTGCAAGAATCCGAGACGCTCAAGGTGGATCTGGAAAGCCAGCTAGCCGCCCTGCGGTCCGACCCGGCCGGCGGCGAACCGTCCGGCGGCGGGCCGGCCGACGAGGAGCGCGAGGGGGCGGAGGCCCTCGAGGACATCGAAGCCGAGAAGATCCTCGCGGAGGAGCGGATACAAGACCTCGAAGCCCGGCTGCGCGAGGCGCGGGAGGAGAACCGGCGCACCGCCGAGGCCCTCGAGAGCGCCCTCGAGGAACTAAACCGGCTCTCGGACCCCGAACGCCGGCTTAGAGAAGGTATCTCGCTGTTCAACGCCAGCGAGCACACCCGCACCGTCGCCTCCATCTCGAAAGCCCTCGGTTTGCCGCGGGTCCACGCCGGCCTGGACGAGGGCAGCCCCGGTAGACCGACGCTCACGTTCCTCTGGGGCGACATGGCCTGGCGCCGCTACGTCTCCGACCCTACGGAGGGTATCGAGGAGCCAAGGGTCTACCTCGCCGGAACCGGCGACGAACCCTCGGCTGAGGTCGACGAGCCGAGCCAAAGGCCCAACGCCCGCATGGACTCAAGAGGGCGCTTGACGCTCGGCGTCCAGGCCCGCTAGGGCGGGGGCGTCTAGCGGCGCCGCCTGGAGGCCGCCATCTGGGTTTGGACGTACAATGCGTCTCCCCTGTGCCCTCCGACGAAGGAAGCAGCGACCGAGACCAGTAGGAAGAGGACGGTAAGCACCACGCCGCGCGCATCGTCGAGGCCTGGCAAGGGACCCTCTCCGGAGCCCAGGTTGAGCCCAGCCGACAGGACGAGGGCCGCCGGGACGACGAGGACCCCGTGCAGGCGACGCCGGGCCGGCGCCTTGAAGGCGGCGATCATGCCGCCGAAGTAGAACGAGAACGCTGCCACAAACAGCAACAGCGGCAGGATGACCGGGACGGCGCGGGCTTTATCGACCTCGAGCCCGAAGACCGCAGAGAGCACGGGCGCCAGTATCCCACCGACCACGAGCAGCGCGATCAGCAGCGCCAACAACATGCCCACTCCCACGGCGAAGATGCTTCTCATACCCGGCGATTCTAACATTCGCCCGGCCGCCCCACGCGGGCGGGTTCACGGCGGGCGAAGCGCCTCGCGCTTGTAGGAGGCCCGGGAGCGTAGTAACCTCTCGCCTTGTGAGCCTACGAAGACCGAACACCCTCTCCCGCAGAGAATTCTTGAAGCTTTCCGGCGCCGGGCTGGTCGGGGCCTCGTTGCTCGGCGCCACCGGATGCGACCTCGCCGAGCGGATCCGTAGCACCCCCCCGAAGAGCGAACCCGGTACCAACGTAGTGCTGGTTGTCATAGACAGCCTCAGGAAGGACCACATAGGGGCCTACGGCAACGGCCGGACGAAGACCCCCAACCTCGACGCTTTGGCCAAGGAGAGCCTGCGGTTCACCCAGGCCTACCCCGAGTCGATCCCGACCATCTGCGCCCGCAGGGCAATCCACACAGGCAATCGCACCTGGCCTTTCAGGGATTGGGTCCCGCCCAAGGGCGAGGACATAATCCTCCAGGGCTGGCAGCCTATCCCCAACGGGCAGGTCACCCTCGCCGAGATGATGCGCGCCGCAGGCTACGGCACCTACTTCGTGACGGATAACATGCACCAGTACAAGCCCTCCTACAACTTCCACCGCGGCTTCGACGCCTTCGAGTTCTTCCGCGGCCAGACCACCGACAACTACCAGCCGATCTGGACCTACCCGCCCGAGAAGGTGAACCAGGCCCTCTTGAGGGGCAACGTGCCAGCGATGATGGGCCAGATGCGCCAGTACTTCGCCAACGTGCAGGCCCGGCAGACGGAGGAGGACTGGTTCGCCCCGCAGGTCTTCACCCGGGCCTCTGAGGTTCTGGAGAGCGTGAGCGGGGGCGGGCCGTTCTTCCTCACCGTGGACTGCTACGACCCGCACGAGCCCTGGGACCCGCCCGAAGAGTACGTGAGGATGTACGACGATGAGCCGTACAACCTGAAGGAGCCCTTCTCGGTCATCTACGGGCCTAGCGACTACCTCCTGGAGCGGGAGCTCCAGAGGATGAAGGCCCGCTACTCGGCGGAGCTGACGATGATGGACCGCTGGCTGGGTCGCTTCCTGGACAAGATGGAGGAGCTTGACCTCTTCGAGAACACGCTGCTCATCCTCCTCTCCGACCACGGCGTCGCCCACGGCGAGCACGGCTTTACCGGCAAACCCGATAACGTCCTTTGGCCCGAGGTCACGGATATCCCCTTCTTTATCAGGCACCCAGGGGGCAAGGGCGCAGGTCGAACCAGCGACTTTTACGCCTCCACCCACGACGTGGCCCCGACCATCCTGAGCTTCCTCGGCATAGAGCCGCAGCAGCCGCTCGACGGCCAGGACCTCTCCGTCACGCTCGACGGCGGGGAGCCCGAGCGGCGGGACTACTTCACCCTGGGCTACAACGACCACGTCTGGGCCCGCGACGACCGCTACGTCATGTTCAGCCTCAACGACGGGTCGGACGCCAAGCTCTACGACGTACGGGCCGACCCCGAACAGCGAAACGACCTCGCCGCGGACGAGCCCAATATCGTCAAGCGGATGTTCGAAGGCTACATCCTTCGCGACGCCGGCGGCCCCCTGCCCACCTACAATTACGACACTTAACCCCCCACCCCCGCGACCGAGCCCCGGACATCCCCGATAGCATGGCGCCCCGGCCGCAGCGGTGTACTCATCTTGTAAGCTGACAAGCCCCACCACAGACCATCTACTCCATAAGGACCGTATTTGTAGGCTCAGGTCCCCCTGAACCCGGTACACCGGGCAACCAGCCGCTCAGCGGCGCTACGGGCTCGACGAGACCAAAAATCCGTCAGTTCAGGACCGCCGGATGTTTTGGAGAGTGCAAATCGGGTATATGTGTGATAAGAATATAGTGAGAGGCAACTACCATGGAGGTAACACTGTGGCTACGACCACGAGTATCGACACGATGACGCGCACGGCCAGGGAGATGACGGAGGCCCAGCGCGCTTCGTACGAGGCTCTCGCTGAGAACTTCGCGGCGGCCCAGCGGCGCAACGTCGGGTTGGCCCAGGATGGTCTCGAGTTTCTGAGGCTCCAGGAGGAGAACACGCGGGCGGCGCAGGAGTGGTTCGCCAACGGCGTGAGGTTGCTCCAGCTTCAGCAGCGCAACGCCGAGTTCGCCCAGAAGTGGTTCGGTGCGAGCGTCGAGGTTCTGCGGGATCAGACCGAGCACAACCTGCGCACGGTAGAGACCTTCGCGCGGGGCGTAAACAAGCAGCAGGAGGGCTTCCAGGTGCTCGCCCAGCAGTGGGTTGGCGCGTACAGGGACTTTTTCTTCCCGTTCGCCCAGGAGGGCTTGAGGACCGCCCAGCGGGCCACCAGGCAGGGCCTTCAGGCGACCCAGCAGGCCGCGCAGCAGGGGCTCAGGCTCGCCGACGAGACCGCCGGGCAGACCGAGAGGGTCATCCGGCAGACCGAGGAAGCGACCAGAGAGGCCGAGTTGCAGACCGCCGTCTTCGCCGCCCTGCAGACCTCGGACTACGAGGATCTCACCGTCGATGACGTCTCCAAGAGGCTCGACGGCCTGACGGTAGAGCAGCTAGAGCAGGTTCGCGAGTACGAGAAGCAGAACAAGAGCCGCGAGACCCTGATCGGGCAGATCGACCGCAAGATAAAGAACAACGCGTAACG
>JADDPU010000332.1 GCA_016781725.1 Rubrobacter sp.
TTCATCTCGTGGATGATCTGGATGGTGAGCTTGGTGCCGGTGGCGCCCATAGGGTGGCCCAAGGCTATCGCCCCGCCGTTCACGTTCGTCTTCTCGAGGTCGAGCCCGACCTCGCGCACCACGGCCAGAAACTGCGCCGCGAACGCCTCGTTGAACTCGATGAGGTCGAGGTCGTCAACCGAGAGGCCGGCCAGGTCGAGCACCTTCGGGATGGCGACCATGGGGCCGACGCCCATGATCTCCGGCCGCACCCCGCCGACGGCGAACCCGACGAAGCGGGCGAGAGGGGTCAGGCCGCGCCTCTCGGCCTCCTCGCGGTCCATGACCACGACCGCCGCAGCCCCGTCGCTCCTCTGGGAGGAGTTGCCGGCCGTTACGGTCCCGTTCTGCTGGAAGACGGTAGGGAGCTTGGCGAGCTTCTCCAGGGAGGTGTCGCGGGGACCCTCGTCGCGCCTGAAGGTCGTCTGGAAGTGACGCACCTCCCCGCTCTCGTCCACCCAGTCGTACTCTACCTCTAGGGGTACGATCTCCTCGTCGAAGAGCCCGCTGTTCACTGCCTTCTGGGCGAGGGTGTGGCTGCGGAGGGCGAACTCGTCCTGGTCCTCGCGCGAGACCCCAAACTCTTTGGCGACCTGCTCGCCGGTCAGGCCCATCCCCATGTACACCGCCGGGTTGGTCTCGACGAGCGAGGGGCTCGGGGCGAAGTTCGGCATCTCGATAGTCGTGGACATGTGCTCGCAGCCGCCCGCGAGGATGGTCTTGGCCTGACCGGTCATGATCCTCTCGGCCGCGTTGGCGATGGTCTGAAGGCCCGAGGAGCAGAAGCGGTTGACGGTCTGCGCCGGGACGTGCTCTGACATCCCGGCCCGCATCGAGGCCAGCCTCGCCATGTTGTAGCCCTGCGTCCCCTCCGGCATCGCGCACCCGATGATGACGTCCTCGACGTCCGTGGACTCCAGACCCTCGGCCCGGTCTACAGCCTCGCGGATGGCGGCGGCGGTCATGTCCACCGGGTGCATGGCCCGCAGGCTCCCCCTCGGGGCCCGCCCGACCGCGGTCCTCGCCCCCGAGACGATTACGGCCTCTCTCATGTCGCTCCCTTCGGTCGCTCAGGTTTCAGGTATCAGGTTTTGCTGGCGGCTGTAGCCTAATTTCTCTTCGGCTTTCCGGTCTTGAGCAGGGCTTCGATGCGCTCGCGGGTCTTGTCCTGCTTTAGTAGCTCCAGGAACGCTTCTTTCTCGAGCTCGAGTATATATTCCTCGGGGACCCACTGGGGCTGGGAGAGACCGCCTCCGGTGAGGGCGCGGGCGAGGTGGCCCGCGATGACGCCGTCGTACTCGCTCGCGTAGCGGCCCCATTGCAGGGTCTTCACGGCGACCTCGAGGGCGGCGCGGGTAGTTCTTCCCACGGCGTAGACGTTCTTGCCGCGCTCGGGCGGGACGTAGCCGTCGGCGAGGTCGTGGACCTCGCGCTTGGCGGCGGAGATCAGGTGGTCCGGGTTCATCACCACGCGGTCGTCGTCCTCCAGAAAGCCCATCTCCCTGGCTTCGAGGGCGCTGGCCGAGGTCTTGGCCAGGGCTATCTGCTCGAACGCCTTCTGCACTAGCGGCAGCGGCGGGAGGCTCGGGCTGACGCGCAGCGGGCCACCGACGAGCCTTCGGGCCATCTCCTTGGTGCCGCCGCCCGCGGGGATGAGCCCTACCCCGGTCTCCACTAAGCCCATGTAGGTCTCGCCGGCGGCGACGACGCGGTCGGCGTGCAGGCAGACCTCGAGCCCCCCTCCGAGCGTCTGGCCGCGCGGGGCGGCGACCACGGGCTTTGGGGCGAAGCGGAAGCCCATGACGAGGTTCTGCAGCGCGTCCACACCCTCGCCGACCCTCCCCAGATCGCCGCTCTGCACGGAGTGGGCGACCTCGCCGAGGTTCGCCCCGACGGAGAAGTTGCGCCCCTCGTTGCCGATGACGAGACCGACCACGTCGTCCCTCTCGAGCGCCTCCAGCGCCGCGTAACCCATCTCGACCGTCGCGGCGTCGAGGGCGTTGCCCTTGGAGTGAAACTCGAGGCAGAGCACGCCGTCGCCGAGGTCGAGCAGGCTCGCCGAGTCGTTGCGGGCGAGCTCCTTGCCCTCCTCGCGCAGCCGGTCGAGGGAGACGTACATCGGGTCCTCGCGCACCGGCTCGTACGCTTTGTTTACCGGGCTGAACTGCAGCTCCTTGCCGTCTTCGGTCTTGTAGAAGCTCTCTTCGCCGGCGCTGAGCATCTCGCGCACCCAGCCGCCGACCTCGATGCCCAAAGAGTCCATCCTCTCGACGGTCTCTCGCACGCCGAGCAGGTCCCAGGTCCGGAAGGGGCCCGTCTGGTGGGCGAAGCCCCACTCCATCGCGTGGTCCACGTCCTCTAGAGTGTCCGAGATCTCCGGCACCCGCCGCGAGGCGTAGGCCATGTAAGGAAGCAGCGTGTCCCTGATAAAGCGGGCGTGGCGGTCCTCGTCGGCCCTCTCGATCAGGAACCGCAAGCGCGCCCCGAGATCCCCCTGTCGCTGCGCCTCTTCGATTATCGGGACCTCGGGGTTCTCGGCGGGCCGGTGCTCGAAGGTCGTGAGGTCTATGACGTCGAAGACGGTCTTGCCGTCGCGCTTGTCCCGCTTGTAGAAGCCCGCGCCGGTCTTGTTGCCGAGCAGGTTGCGCTCCTGCATCTCCTTTAGTTTCTCCGGCGGCTTGAGGTCCTCGCGAGATTCGTCCTCGGGGACGGCCTCGTAGAGGTTCTCGGCGACGCCGACCGCGATGTCGAGCCCTACCTGGTCGTTGAGCCTGAAGGTCGCAGTCCTTGGGTGCCCGATCAGGGGACCCGTGATCGCGTCTACCTCCTCGATGCCGTAGCCGTTCTCGAAGGCGTAGCGCGCCGACTGCATCCCGGCGAAGCTCCCA
>JADDPU010000570.1 GCA_016781725.1 Rubrobacter sp.
CAGACGAAGAGCACGCGTACCATTTGCGCGCAATCTACCAGCTATTCTCTGTTAGCATATACGCTCCCGCTCATCCGTCACCACGAACTACGGACCGAGTCCTACGGATCCTTCCGACCCAGTTCCTTCTGGATACGCTCCTTGTCGAAGCCCACGATCCAGCTGTTCCCGATCTTGATCACCGGCACGCCCGTCTGCCCCGTCTTGCGCACGATGTCCCTTGCCGCGTCCGGGTCACGCTCTACGTTGACCTCCTTGAACGGCACCCGCTGATCTTTGAAATACCGCTTCGCCCTGCGACACCAAGAGCACGTGGACGTGCTGAACAGCACCACCCTGGCCAACCGACGACCTCCTTCACGCATCAGTCACCACATGATTATAGGCTGCGAGCGAGGTGAAGAAGTCTACGCCTGCCGCTCGACGCAGGTGAGTGCGCTGGTTCGCTGACGCCGATCCCCTACCCGCACGCCACAAAGCTCAGACCCGACTCTACTCACGAGCACTCTAAGGAGCTGGTATTCCGCCGCATCGAACCGGTCCCCAATCTTCGTGCGAACTCCTCTCACCCGGCTCGCCCGGGAAGCGGATCGGGAGCACAGGGTTTGCTAGACTGAATCTCCACTCGCGATCCGAAAACGGGAGGAACACATGGCTGAGGTGCGCAGGGTCGGGATGCTCACCGGCGGCGGGGACGCGCCGGGACTCAACGGGGTGATCCGGGCCGTCACCATGCGCTGTATCGAGGACTACGGCTACGACGTGGTCGGCCTGAAGCGCGGCTGGAAGAGCCTCCTCTCCCCCGAATCCGACACCGTCATGCCGCTCGGTGTGGGCGACGTGCGCTACATCCTGCAAGAGGGCGGCACCATCCTGGGCTCCTCGCGCACCAACCCCTACAAGAACGAGGGCGACGCCCAGAAGGTAGTGGATCAGATGCAGGAGTTCGGCGTGGACGCTCTGGTCGCCATCGGGGGCGACGACACTTTAGGCGTCGCCAGGAGGCTCCACGAGGACTTCGGGACACAGGTCATCGGATGCCCGAAGACCATAGACAACGACCTCTCGGCGACGGACACGACGTTCGGGTTCGACACGGCGGTCTCCATAGCCACCGACGCCATAGACAAGCTGCGCACCACGGCCAAGAGCCATGAGCGGGTAGTCGTCGTCGAGGTGATGGGACGGCACGCAGGTTGGATCACCTGGGGCGCGGGCCTCGCCTCCGCCGCCAACGTCACCCTCATCCCCGAGGTCGAGCCGGACCTGGATCAGATAGCGAACATCTTTAAGGAGCGGGCCGAGAACGGCGAGAAGTGGGGGCTCGTCGCCGTCTCGGAGGGCGTTACCCTCTCCGAGGAGTTCATGACCCAGACCGCGGAGCGCGACGAGTTCGGCCACGTGAGGCTCGGCGGCATCGCCGAGACGCTGGCCAAGGAGATAGAGAACCGCACCGGCATCGAGACGCGCCACGTAGTCCTCGGGCACCTGCAGCGCGGCGGCACCCCGACGGCCTTCGACCGCATCCTCTCGACCCGCTATGGCCTGCGCGCCGCGGAGGCCGTCAAGAACGGCGAGTGGGGCAAGATGGTCGCGCTGCGCGGCAACGACATCGTGACCGTCTCCCTCGATGAGGCGGTCGCCGAGACCAAGACCGTCCCTGACGACCTCTACAGGGTCGTCGAGACCTTCTTCGGCTAGGTCGTGTTCGAAGGGTTCGAGCGGCTTCGCGTAGAGACCGGCGAAGCCGCTATAAACCTCGTCCGCGGGGGCTCGGGGCCGCCCGTCCTGCTGCTGCACGGCTACCCGCAGACGCACGCGATGTGGCACGGGGTCGCCCCCGGGCTGGCCGAAAACTACACGGTCGTCGCCACGGACCTGCGGGGCTACGGCGACAGTTCAAAGCCCTTCGGGGACGAGGACCACGCAACGTACTCCAAGCGCGCCATGGCCGCGGATCAGGTAAAGGTCATGGAGTCTTTGGGTTTTCCGTCCTTCGCCGTCGTGGGCCACGACAGGGGGGGCCGGGTCGGGCACAGGATGGCCCTGGATCACCCCGAGCGCGTCACGAGGCTCGCCGTGCTGGATATAGTGCCGACGCGCCACGTGTACGCGACGGTCGGCAAGGACCTTGCCACCGCCTACTACCACTGGTTCTTCTTTATCCAGCCCTACGACCTGCCCGAGACCCTGATCGGGGCCGACCCTGCCTACTACCTCCGCAAGAAGCTCGGCGGCTGGGGTACGAGCCTCGACGCCTTCTCGCCCGAGTCCCTCGCCGAGTACGAGCGCTGCTTCAGCGACCCCGCCACCATCCACGCGAGCTGCGAGGACTACCGGGCCGCCGCCTCCATCGACCTAGTCCACGACGACGCAGACTACGACGAAGGCCGCAAGGTTGCCTGCCCCCTGCTAGCCCTCTGGGGGGGTCAGGGCGTGATGGAGCGCCTCTACGACGTGAGAGAGGTCTGGCGCGGGTACGCCGGCGACGTGCGGGGCAAGGCTCTGGACGCCGGCCATTTCTTAGCCGAAGAGAGACCGGAGGAGACGACACAAGAGCTCATCGACTTCCTCGGAGACTAGAGGTCTACCGGCCAGCCAGCCCGTTCTCGGAGGCGTACGCCCCGATGCGGCGGTAGCGTTCGTAACGCACCTCGCGCAGGGTCTCGGGGTCGGTATCCGCGAGGCCGGAGAGCACCCGGTTCAGGGATTTGCCCACGGCCTCGACGGCGGCCTCGGGCTCGTTATGGGCGCCGCCCAAAGGCTCGGGTAGGACCTCGTCCACGATCCCGTGTGTTTTCATGTCCCTGGCGGTAAGCTTGAGCGCCTCGGCCGCCTCGGCCGCCCGGCCCGCGTCGCGGAAGATTATGGAGGCGCAGGCCTCGGGGGCTATGACGGAGAGGTACGAGTTCTCGAGCATCCCCACGTAGTCGGCGGCGCACATGGCGAGCGCCCCGCCCGAGCAGCCCTCGCCTATGATTACCGAGATCACCGGCACGGGGATCGTGGCGAGCGCCATGAGGTCAGCGGAGATGGCCCACGCCTGCCCGCGCTCCTCGGCCTCCCTGCCGGCGAAGGCCCCCGGCGTGTCCACCAGCACCACGGTCGGCATCCCCAACCTGGCGGCCAGCTCGTAGAGCCTCTTGACCTTCCGGTAGCCCTCGGGGTGGGCCATGCCGAAGTTGCCCTTAACCCGGCTCTTGACGTCGGTCCCCTTGTCGTGGCCTATGAGGACGACGTTGTGCCCCCCGTGGCGGAGCCTGGCGAACCCGCCGCGCACCGCGGGATCGTCGCCGAAGAGCCGGTCGCCGGAGAGCTCGTAGAAGTCGTCGGTCAGGGCGTCGCGGTAGGCGCGGAAGTTCGGCCGCTCCGGGTGGCGGGCTACCTGGACGCGCTGGTAGGGAGAGAGGTTCGAGTAGATGCGCTTCTTGGCGGCCCCGAGGGCGTCCTCCAGGCGCGAGATCTCCTCTCGCAGCTCCTGGCTTGATCCCGCGAGCCGCCTGAGCTCGGCGATGCGCTCCTCGAAGTCCTTGATCGGGCGCTCGAAGTCCAGGATCACGGCGCGCTCCTCACTGCAAGAACCCCAGGAGCCGCTCTAAGTCCCCCTTGAGGGTGAGCCGGTGCACTATACGGTCGACCATCCCGTGGTCCCTCTGGAACTCGGCGGTCTGGAAGCCCTCGGGCAGCCGCTCCCTGGTCGTCTGCTCGATGACCCGCGCCCCCGTGAACCCGATCCTGGCCCCGGGCTCGGCGATGACCACGTCAGCGGCAGTGGCGAAAGACGCGGTCACCCCCCCGAAGGTGGGGTCCGTAAGGATGGAGACGTAAGGCCAAGACCCCTCGACGTAGCGCGAGAGGGCGACGCTGGTCTTCGCCATCTGCATGAGCGAGTAGACCCCCTCGAACATGCGCGCCCCGCCCGAGGCCGACACCACGACGAGGGGCAACTCCTCGGCGCCGGCGAGCTCTACGGTCCTGGCTACCTTCTCGCCGACGACGCTCCCCATCGAGCCCCCTATAAAGCGGAAGTCGAGCACAGCGAGCGCCACGCGCCGCCCCCCGATGGTCCCGGTGCCGCTTAGGGCTGCGTCGTCGAGGCCGGTCTTTTTGCGGGCGCGCTCTAGCTTCTCCCCGTAGTCGTCGAAGCCCAAAGAGTCCTCGGCGAACATGCCCTCGTCGCGCTCCTCGAAGCTGCCGCGGTCGGTGAGGAGCCGCACGCGCTCGGGGGCCGAGAGCGGGTAGTGGAACTCGCAGTGCGGACACACGTTAAAGCGCGCCCTGAGATCCTTCTCGTAGATCGGCTGCCCGCACCGCTCGCACTTGGTGAAGACGGAGTCTATAGGGCCGACGCCGCTCTCGGTCTCGGGGACGCTGCGCGAGGCCTCCCGACGCTTGCTCAGCCAGTTCCTGATGGCCTACCCTCCCGCCTCTACCCGCGAAGCAGCCGCGAGGGCCTCGCGCACCCCGCGGAGCCACCCAGCCGCCCGCTCCGGCCCGCCCTCCCCGACGAGCCGCATGAGCTTGCTGCCGATGATGATCCCGTCGGCCTCCGCGGCGGCCTCCACAGCAGCCCTCTCGGACCCTATCCCGAAGCCCAGAGCCACCGGTGCCGCGGTCCTCGGGCGCACGCGGCGCAGCAGCTCGACGGCGCCGGGAGGCAAACTATCCCGCACTCCAGTCACCCCGGCGACCGAGACGCAGTAAACGAACCCCGTCGCGAGCTCCCCGACCCTCGCAACCCGCTCCTCGGTCGAGGTCGGCGCGACGAGCGGGCAGAGGGCGACCCCGGCCCCGGCCGCCAGCTCCGCGAACTCCCCGACCTCGTCCACGGGGAGGTCTGGGATCACGAGCCCCGAGACCCCGGCCTCGGCCGCCTCCCGCAAGAACTCTTGGACCCCCCGGGCGAAGATCACGTTGTAGTAGAGCAGGAATACTACCGGAGCCCGGTCCGCGAAGCCCGCGGCCAACCCCAGGCAGTAGTCGAGGTCTGCCCCGTTCGCCAGGGCCCGGGTAGTCGTGTCCTGAATCGTCGGCCCGTCAGCCAGAGGGTCAGAGAAGGGAACCCCGATCTCGACGACGTCGGCCCCGGCCTCGAGGTACGCCTCCCCCACCTCGCGCGCGCCCTCAAGCGTCGGGTACCCGCCCGTCAGGTAAGGCACGAGCGCCGTCCGCCCGCCGCCGAAAGCCCCCCTAAGACGCCCGACGCTCACGAGGAGACTTCGTCCGCTTCCGAAGCAGAGGTTGTACCTGGCTCTACTTCTTTAGTCGCAACCTCTGCTTCGCGGGCGTCGATGCCGAGGGCGTCCGCCGCGACCTCGACGTCTTTATCGCCGCGCCCAGAGATGTTTATGATCATGTTCTTCCCCGAGCCGAGCTCCTTGGCCACCTTCTCGGCGTAGGAGAGGGCGTGGGCAGTCTCCAGCGCCGGGATGATGCCCTCCAGGCGCGAGCAGGTCACCAGGGCTTCGAGCGCCTCCTCGTCGGTGACGCTCGCGTACTCGGCGAGGCCCTCGTCCTTGAGGAAGGCGTGCTCCGGGCCCGTCGCCGGGTAGTCGAGGCCGGCGGAGATGGAGTGGGCCTCCCGGATCTGTCCTCCGTCCGTCTGCAACACGTAGCTCATAGCCCCGTGCAGGACCCCGAGCTTCCCCTCGGCGAGCGAGGCCCCGTGCTCCCCGGTGGCGAGCCCGCGCCCGGCAGCCTCCACCCCGACGAGCCGCACGCCCTCCCGCCCGACGAACGGGTAAAAGGCACCGATGGCGTTCGAGCCCGCGCCGACGCAGGCGACGACGGCGTCGGGGTCGCCCCCGAAGCGCTCGCGGCCCTGGGACTCCATCTCGGTCCCGATCACCGCCTGGAAGTCGCGCACGATGCGGGGGTAGGGCGCGGGGCCGACGACGCTCCCTATGATGTAGTGGGTGTCCTCGACGTTGGCCACCCAGTCCCGGATCGCCTCGTTCACAGCGTCCTTGAGGGTGCGAGAGCCGCTCATCACTGGCACCACCTCGGCGCCCAGAAGCTTCATCCTGACCACGTTCAGGCGCTGGCGGCGGGTGTCTTCGTCGCCCATGTAGACTACGCACTCCTTGCCGTAGAGGGCGGCGACGGTGGCGGTGGCCACCCCGTGCTGGCCCGCGCCGGTCTCGGCGATGATGCGCCTCTTGCCCATCCGGTCGGCAAGCAGGATCTGCCCCAGGGTGTTGTTGATCTTGTGCGCCCCCGTGTGCGCCAGGTCCTCGCGCTTGAACCACACGTTCGCCCCGCCCCACTCGCGCGTCAAACGCTCGGCGAACATGAGGGGCGTAGGCCGCCCCACGAAGTCCCGCGCCAGGCGATCGAGCTCCCCGACGAACCCGGGCTCGTCGCGGTAGCGCTCGTAGGCCCCCTCGAGCTCTTCGAGGGCGTGGATCAGGGTCTCAGGCACGTAGCGGCCCCCGAAGGCGCCGAAGTAGCCGGTCTCAGTCTTTTGCCGCAAGGACGAACCTCCGAACCCGCTCGTCGTTCTTTCTGCCTGGCTCATCCTCCAGGGAACTCGATGCGTCCACCCCGTAGGGCTCGAAGAGCTCGACCGCCTCCCGCACGTTCTCCGGCCCGAGCCCTCCGGCGACGACGATGTTATCACGTCCTCTCAAAGACTTCGCCAACCCCCAGTCGAAGCGTCTCCCCGTGCCTCCCCGCGCCCTCTCGCTGTAGGCGTCGAGCAGGAAGAGATCGGCCTCGTACCGGTCCAATGCTTCCAGCGAGGCCGCGTCCCGCACCCTTAAGGCCTTCATTACTTTGACGCCGCCCTCCCGCAGGGCGGTTACGGTCTCGGGCGTCTCGTCCCCGTGGAGCTGCGCGAGGTCCAACCCGACCTCGCGGGCAACCCGCAACACCTCCCCGGGCTCGGCGTCCACGAAGACGCCGACCCTGATTACGTTCTCGGGGAGCGCGATGGAGATCCTGCGCGCCTCCTCGAAACTCACCCGCCGCGGGCTCTCGGCGAACACAAGCCCGACCGCGTCCGCCCCGGCGTCGGCGGCCACGCGGGCGTCCCCCGGGTTGGTTATGCCGCATACCTTGACCACAGTCACGGTTCGAAGTTTACCCTTTATCGTCGGCGAAGAGGGTGGATGTCGGCCAAAGGGAAGAGGTCGGGAAGAGAGGTCGGGACGGGCCCTCGGCTACCCTCGCCCGGGGTGATCCGGAACCGTTAAGGGTTTCGTAAGAATCCGGCAAGCGGCACGTTATGATTGTCGCGTAGATTCGGGTTATCGTACGCTACCCTGACCAACGCCGGATACCACGTGAACAGAAGGAGCGGTCCCCTTGGCCTCGAACTACGATCTGGTCGTGATCGGCGGCGGTACCGCGGGGCTGGTCTCGGCCGCCGGGGCCGCCTCCCTCGGCGCCAGGGTCGCCCTCGTCGAGCGGGACAAGCTCGGAGGCGACTGCCTCCACCGCGGGTGCGTGCCGACCAAGACCCTCGTAAAGAGCGCGCGCGTCGCGAGCCTCATAGACCGCTCCGAGGAGTTCGGCATCAAGACCTCGGGCTACGAGGTGGACTTCCCGGCCGTGATGGACCGGATGATGAAGGTTATAGAATCAGCGGGCGAGCACGACAGCCCGGAGCGCTTCCGCAAGCTCGGCGTGGACGTCTTTACCGACGAGGCCCGCTTCGAGGCGCCTGACCTCGTAGCGGTAGACGGCCGGCGCCTGAGTGCCAGGAGCGCCATCATCGCCACCGGCTCACACTCGGCCACGCCCCCCATAGAGGGACTCGAAGAGGTAGGTTACCTCACCCACGTCGGGGCGCTGGAGCTCAGGCGGTTGCCGCGCTCGATCGTCGTCGTCGGCTCCGGCCCCATCGGGTGCGAGTTCGCCCAGATCTTCGCGCGCTTCGGTTCGGAGGCCACCCTGATCTCCTCCTCCCCCCTCCCCCTCCCCAAGGAGGACCCCGAGATCGGGGAGGTACTCGAACAAGCCCTACTGGCCGACGGCGTAACCCTCCACGGCGGATACAAGGGCGAATCGGCCCGGGTCGAGGGCGGCGGGAAGGTCCTGACCGCCCGTAACGAGCGGGGAGAGAAGATAGAGGCTCGGGGCGAGGAGATCCTCGTGGCCGCCGGACGCGCCCCCACCGTCGAGGGCCTCGGCCTCGAGAACGCCGGCGTCGAGTTGCAGAAGAAGGGGCTCACGGTGGACGAGAACCTGCGGACCACAGCCCCCAACGTCTACGCCGCCGGCGACATAACCGGCAAGTACCTCTTTACCCACGTCGCCGAGTACCAGGGCCGAGCGGCCGTGAGGAACGCCCTCTTCCCCCTGAAGACGAAAGTAGATCACCGCGTCGTCCCCTGGACCACCTTCACCGACCCCGAGGTAGCCCGCGTGGGCCTCACGGAGGAGCAGGCCAGGGAGCGGCACGAGGGCGTGAAGGTCTTCCGCCAGCACTTCGAGGGGGTCGACCGGGCGCTGGCCGACGGCGAACCCGACGGGTTGGTCAAGATCGTCACCGGCAAGCGAGGCAGGATCCTGGGCGGCCACATCATAGGTCCCGACGCGGGGAATCTGATCCACGAGATAGTCCTCGCGATGCAGAAGAACATCCCCATAGGTACGCTCTCGCAGACCATACACGTCTACCCGACCCTCGCGCAGGCCAACCAGCGCGCGGCGGACAACTACTACCGCGAGAAGCTCTCCCACGACCGTACCCAGAAGGTGTTCTCGGCCTTCTTCGGGGCGCGCCGCCTGCTGGACCGGGTCAAGCCCCTGGTAGAGACCCGAAAGTAGCCGGCGAGCCGGCGTCGGTATGCAGCGAGACAGGAGGGGATCTGCGCCCGTGAAAGGGAAAGCGGAGAAGACCCGGAGAGAAGAGGTCGGCGGAGAAGAGGCCGCCGAGCCCCGGAACGAAAAGAAGAACGTGGGCAAGCTCGTCAGGATCGGGCTCGCGCTGGTGGCCGTCGTGGTGGTCGCCCGCCTGACCGGGCTCTCCGAGTACATCAGCCTGGACGGCCTGAGCCGGCTGCGGGATTGGATCGACGGCTTCGGCGTCGCGGCCCCCCTCGTCTTTATCGCGGTCTACGCGGTCGCGACCGTGGCGTTCTTGCCGGGCACCCCGCTCTCGCTTTTGGCGGGGCTGGTCTTCGGGCCCGTGCTCGGCGCGCTGTGGGCCGTGATCGGGGCGACCATCGGGGCGACCCTGGCCTTCCTGGTCGGAAGGTACGCCGCCCGCGGCCTCGTGGAGGGCTGGACGGCGAACAACGAGCGCGTCAAGAAGCTGGATGAGGGGGTCGAGCAGCAGGGCTGGCGGATGCTCCTGATCACCCGCCTCGTGCCGGTGTTTCCCTTCAACCTCCAGAACTACGCCTACGGCATAACGAAGATAGGGCTTGGCACCTACGTGCTCCTCACCGCGGTCTGCATAATCCCGGGCACCGCCGTCTACACCTTCGCCGGGGGATCCCTCGCGAGCGCCCAGCAGAACCTGACGAGGACCTTTATCTACCTCGGGGTAGCGGCGGTGTTCTTCGTCGCCGTCTCCCTGATCCCCGGCTGGATCCGCAGGACAAACCAGGGCGAGGAGTAGGCCATCTTGCTCGTAAGCCCTGAGGAGAGAGCGTACCGCAGCGTGGAGGCCCGGCCTTTCTCCTTCCTCCGCCACCGCCGGGTGCTGCTGGCGCTGTCCCTCTGGCTACTCCTGCTCGGCGGCTACGGGCTCTACGCCTGGCGGACCGGGCTTTCGCCCACGGAGGCGGCGCACGGGCTGCTCCACTTCATGGCCGCAGGGGCTGGCTCCGCCCCTGGACGCTCATCGCGTCGGCGGCCCTCTTCGCGGGCAGCATCGCGGCCGCCGAATATTTCAAACAGCGAGAAGGCGAGAAGGAGGACGATGGTCCGCAGAGAGACGCGTAGCCGACCGTGTTGGACCACAGCCGCCCCGGAGGTCGTGGTCGACCTCTACCGGGTGGCCGGATGAAGACGACGCCCCCCTCGAGAGGGACCCCCATCGACTCCCGAGAGCTGGCCGCGCTGGCGGCGGCGGTGCTCGAAGACAACGACATGGGTGGGTGGACCCGGGCCGCCCCCACGCTCTATCCGCACCAGTGGAGCTGGGACTCGGCGTTTATAGCCATAGGTCTCGCGCACCTCGACACCGGGCGCGCCGCCGCGGAGATACGGTCCCTCCTCGACCACCAGTGGAAGAACGGCAAGGTCCCCCACATCGTCTTCAATCCCGAGGCGCCGCCGGAGAGCTACTTCCCCGGCCCCGAGCACTGGGCCAGCGCCGCCGACGCAGACGAAGCCCCCTCCGGCCCGGCCAGGACCAGCGGCCTCTGCCAGCCCCCGGCCCACGCCATCGCAGTCCGGCGCATCCTGGAGGTCGCCGAGAGCCGCGGCGAGGGGCTCGCGCAAACGCGAGAGTTCCTGCGCGAGGTCTACCCGAAGCTCCTCGCGTGGCACAG
>JADDPU010000521.1:0-1191 GCA_016781725.1 Rubrobacter sp.
CTTCGAGCCTGTCCAGTCGCGCGTCCACGTGGTCGAAGCGATCGTCCACCCTCTGCCTGTACTCCTGCACGCCGCCCTCTCCGGCGCCTCCACCGGGACCGCCCCGGCCTTCGCCCCGCCCGCGCCCGGGGCCGCCGCCTTCGCGCCTGCCGGGTCCCTCGCCCCTGTCCCTGCGTCCCACTAGTCCCTCCTTGGTAGTTTGTCTCAAGGTCCTAACCATACCCGGACAGCCAGCGGCCTAACCCTGGGGTCCGCCTCTCGGCCGGCGGGCCGGTCAAGGACCGGCCGGAACCTGGCGTGTAGAATGGTGCGGTTAGAGCGTTTTCGAGTTTAGACCTGAGGCAAGGCACGAGCTTTGGAGAGGACAGTCGTAGACGGCAGGTACGACGTCGTCCGTCCCCTCGGTGGAGGAGGGATGGGCGAGGTGTACCTCGCCCGCGACCAGGTCCTCGACCGCGAGGTGGCCCTCAAGGTGCTCAGGAGGCAGTACGCCGGCGACAGCGAGTTCGCCGAGCGCTTCAAGCGCGAGGCATTGAACGCCGCCTCCCTCTCGCACCCTAATATCGTCCAGATCTACGACCGGGGACAGACGGAACACGGGTCCGCTTACATAGCCATGGAGTACGTGCCTGGCGGCACGCTAAAAGAGAAGATCACCCGTGAGGGACCGCTCGAAACCGCCGTCGCCGCCTCGATCGGGTCCCAGGTGGCCGAGGCGCTCGAAGCGGCCCACGCCAAGGGCGTAGTCCACCGCGACATAAAGCCCCAGAACGTGCTCCTCACGGGTAAGGGCGAGGCGAAGGTGGCTGACTTCGGCATCGCCAGGGCAGCCTCCGCCGTAACCATCTCCCAGACGGGGTCTGTGATGGGCACGGCCGGCTACATGTCCCCCGAACAGGCCCTGGGCAAGCCTGCGACGCCCAAGAGCGACCTCTACTCTTTAGGGGTAGTCCTCTACGAGGCGATCACCGGCGAGCTCCCCTACACGGCGGATAACCCGATCGCCGTCTCGATGAAGCACGTCAACGAGCCGTTGCGGCCTCCGAAAGAGTTGAACCCGAAGATCCCCGAGGGCATGAACGCCGTGGTAGTAAAGCTCCTCGCCAAACGCCCCGAAGACCGCTACGCCGACGCGAACGAGCTCGCGGACGACCTCTTCAGGATAAGCCGCGGGCTCGCGCCGGCCGCGGC
>JADDPU010000521.1:1233-1825 GCA_016781725.1 Rubrobacter sp.
TGCCCAGGCCTTCGCGCAGGCTACCACGGTCGAGGCGCCGACCCCGGCGGCGCGGGCGAGAAAGCGCCGCAGGAGGCTCCCGGTCCCCGCGTTGCTCCTCGCGCTGCTGGCCCTGGCCGGACTCGGCTACCTCCTGTCGCTGCCCTTCCACGACTTCGGGTTCGAGGACCTCCTCGGCGGGTCGGCTCAGGGGGTCGAGGTCCCGTCTGTGGAGAGCCTGCCCAGGGACCAGGCTGTGCAAACGCTCGACCAAGCGGGCTTCGGGGCGGAGTTGCGCGAGAGGGAGAGCTCCGTCGCTCAGGCTGGCGTGGTGCTCGATCAGACGCCCTCCGAGGGGCAGAGCGCCAAGAGGGGATCGAGTGTAATCCTCGCGGTCGGCGCGGGGCCCTCGACCGTAGAGGTACCCGGGGTGGTTGGCCTGAGCGAGGCCGCGGCGCGGGCCGCGCTCGACCGGGCCGGTCTCGTCGTCGGCACCCGGTATGAGGTTCCGAGCGAGACCGCCCCTGAGGGTCAGGTGGTCGAGCAAGGCTATCCGGCGGGGAGCGCGGTCGATCCGGGCACGGCCGTGAACCTCGGGGTCAGCTCGGGCCCG
>JADDPU010000521.1:1988-10451 GCA_016781725.1 Rubrobacter sp.
CGTCGGCCTCCAGCCCCTCCTCGGCGTCCCCGGCCGCGAACCCGTCTTCCGCTCCGCCCGACGAGCGACGGGAGGAAAAGAGAGAGAGAAAGGCCGAGAAGATCGAGGAAGCGCAAGAGAGGGCCGAAGAGCGGGCGAAGGAGGCGGAAAAACGGGCGGAGGAGCGGGCGAAGGAGGCGGAGAAAAAGGACGAGTGACCCTTCAGGGTCTCTTTGTTTTCCGCCTCTCCTGATACCGGCAGCCGATCTTCTCCGCCGGGTCTGCCGTGCAGCTACAATTGTCCCCGGCAAAGAGTCGAGCGCGGGCAGGGAGGCGGGAGCGTGAAGGCGATCAGGGTAAACGAGCACGGCGGACCGGAGGTTCTAAGCTACGAGGACGTCGGGCTTCCCGAGCCGGGTCGGGGAGAGGCGCGGGTAAGGCTTGCGGCCTGCGGCGTCAACTTTATAGACGTCTACATGAGAGAGGGCATCTACCCCGGCGAGCCGCCCTTCACCCTCGGCCTCGAAGGGGCCGGCGAGGTGGACGCCGTGGGCGAGGGCGTGGAGGAGTTCTCGGTCGGGGACTACGTTGCGTCGGCGAGCATGCCGGGCGCCTACGCCGAGTACGTAGTCGCCCCGGTCGAGAGGCTCGTGCCCTTCAACGTGACGCTGGTCGAGGCGCGGGTGGCCGCGGCAGTCCTCCTGCAGGGCATGACTGCCCACTACCTGACCCACAGCACCTTCCCGCTGGAGGAGGGCCAGACGGCGCTCGTCCACGCCGCGGCCGGGGGGGTCGGCCTCCTCTTGTGCCAGATGGCGAAGATGCGCGGCGCGACGGTGATCGGGACGGCCGGCACCGAGGAGAAGGCAGCCCTCGCCAGGGAAGCCGGGGCCGACGAGGTCATCCTCTACACCGAGCAGGACTTCGTCGAGGAGACGAGGCGGATCACCGGCGGCGAGGGCGTAGACGTCGTCTACGACTCCGTGGGCAAGGACACCTTCGACGGGAGCCTCGACTGCCTGCGCCGGCGCGGCTACATGGTCCTCTTCGGCGGCTCGAGCGGCCAGGTGCCCCCCTTCGACATCCAGACCCTCAACCGCAAGGGCGGCCTCTACCTGACCCGTCCTGCCCTCGCCCACTACACCGCCACCCGCGAGGAGCTGCGGTGGCGCGCCGAGAGCCTCTTCTCCTGGATCGGGCAGAACAACCTGAGCGTGCGCATCGGCGGCACCTACCCCCTCTCGGACGCCGGCCAGGCCCACCGCGACCTCGAGGGCCGCAAGACCACGGGAAAGCTCCTCCTCGTCCCCGAAGGGTCACCAGAGGACGCGTGAAGCTCGACGCCGGGCTCGGCACCGAGGGCAAGTACCTCAAGGAGATAGACCGGACGGCCCGCGCCGCCGAAGAGCTCGGCTTCGCCGGCCTGTGGACCAACGAGACCAAGCACGACGCTTTCTTGCCATTGGCCATCGCCGCCACAGGGACCGGGAGGCTGGAACTTGGCACCTCCGTCGCCATCGCCTTCTCCCGCTCCCCGATGGAGATGGCCCAGACCGCCTGGGACCTTCAGGACCTCTCGGACGGGCGCTTCGTCCTCGGCCTCGGCACCCAGGTGAAGGCCCACGTAACCCGCCGCTTCTCGATGCCGTGGGGCCGGCCCGCCGCGCGACTGCGCGAGTACATCCTCGCGCTGCGCGCGATCTGGGAGTCCTTCCAGAGCGAAGGGTCCTTGCAGTTCGAGGGCGAGTTCTACCGCCACACCCTCATGACCCCGTTCTTTAACCCCGGTCCCATAGGGAACCCCCGCATCCCCGTCTTTATCGCCGGCGTCAACACCCGCCTCGCGCACCTCGCCGGGGAGCTCTGCGACGGGTTCCACGTCCATCCCTTCCACTCACCGGAGTACATCCGCCAGACTGTGAAACCGGCCATAGCCGACGGCGCGGCGCGGGCCGGGCGCGACCCTGACCATGTAGAGCTTGCGACCAGCGTATTCGTCGTCGCGACGGGGGACGATGAGGGAGCCGAGGAGCAGCGCGAGTCCGTGCGCTCCCAGCTCGCGTTCTACGCCTCGACCCCCACCTACCGCACGGTCCTCGAGGCGCACGGCTGGCAGGAGGTAGGCGAGAGGCTCGGCACTCTAGCCAGGGAGAAGAAGTGGCGCGAGATGCCTGCCCTCGTAACCGACGAGATGCTGCGCGCCTTCGCCGTCGAGGCCGCCCCGGACGAAGTCGGACCGGCGCTTGAAGAGCGCTACGAGGGCCTCATAGACCGCGCCGCCCTGTACCTGCCGTTCGTACCCGGGGAGAGGGACGATTTCTGGCGCACGGTCGTAGAGTCGGTCCCCGCAACGCCGTAAACCACTACGCCAGCGTACCAGGAGGAGCGCCGCCGTGGGCGGGCGATGCGCGGAGAGCTTCTACAAGCTGGTGTTCGGGTCGGGTAGTGGCCAGGGCGCCTACGGCTTGAGGACGCACTTGATGGCGCCGTCCTGTTTTCTCTGGAAGATCTCGTAGCCAAGAGGGGCGTCTTCTAGGGGCATCTCGTGGGTCTTGAGGTCCCCGGTGCCCAAAGGGTCCTCGTCCGTTAAGAGCGGCATGATGTCGTCCACCCAGTGCCGCACGTTGGCCTGGCCCATGCGCAGTTGGATCTGCATGTCGAAGAGATCTCCCAAGGGGAAGGCCTGGATCGGGCCCGCGTACACGCCGGTGAGCGAGAGCGTCCCGCCGCGCCGCACGGCGGACATGGAGTCGCGCAGGGCCGTCGCCCTGTCGAGCTGGAGCTTGGTGGTTTGCAGGATGGACCCCACCAGCGAGCCGCTCGCCTCCATGCCGACGGCGTCGATGGCCGAATCCACGCCGCGGTTAGCCGTCAGCTCCAGGATCACGTCCCTCACGCTCTCGACCGCCGAGAAATCGATGGTCTGCACGCCGTACTTCGAGGCCAGGGCAAGCCGCTCGGGGACGTTATCCACCCCGATGACGCGCCCCGCGCCCAGGTGCATGGCTATGCGGGCGCACATCTGGCCGATCGGGCCCAAGCCCCAGATCCCCACAGTTCCGCCCTCTGGAATGTCCGCGTAGGCAACGGCCTGCCAGCTCGTAGGCAAGACGTCCGAGAGGTAGAGGAACCGCTCGTCCGGCGGGCCCTCGGGGACCTTTATGGGCCCGAAGTGGGCCTGCGGGACTCGCAGGTACTCGGCCTGCCCGCCGGGGACCGCCCCGTAGACGTGCGTGTAGCCGAAGAGGCTCGCGCCCCTGCCCCGGCCTAGCAGGTTCACGCTCTGGGCGAGCTTGCCTTTGTCCCTGGTGTTCTCGCACTGGGAGTAGAGGTCCTGGTCGCAGAAAAAGCAGTGGCCGCAGGAGATGTTGAACGGGATCACGACCCGGTCGCCTGGCGCGATGTGCGTAACGTCGCTGCCTACCTCCTCGACTATGCCCATCGGCTCGTGGCCGATGATGTCGCCCTCGCGCATCAGCGGCCAGAGGTTGGAGTAGAGGTGGAGGTCCGAGCCGCAGATCGCGGTCGAGGTTACCCGGATCACGGCGTCCGTGGACTCCTGGATGATCGGGTCCGGGACGTTGTCCACCCTGACGTCTTCCTTGCCGTGCCAGACTACGGCCTTCACGGCTCCCTCCCCCCTACCCCGGTTAGTATCTCGCGGATGCGGAAAGGCCCGCTCGTAGCAGGCGAGAGCGGCGGCGTGTCGAGGCCGGCCCGGGTCCTTAGACCCTCGAGCAGGTCCAGAAGTGCCTCGTCGGCGGAGTAGCGCGGCGCCCAGCCGAGCTCCGTTCGCGCCCTGGTAGTGTCCATTATTGGCACGTTGCGCGCGAGGTCGAGCCACCCTGGCGGGACCGGTTGCAGGCGCAGCGCCCACGAGAGCCCCGCGCCGGCGCGGGCCAGCTGCGCCGGCACCGGCAAGGGCCTGGCGTTGAGGATGCGTCCGATCTCCCGCGCGTCCAGGACCGGCTCCGTGGCGATGTTGAAAGCTCCCCGCGCCTCCTCGTTCACGATGGCGAGCCGGAACGCCTCTCCCACGTCGTAGGAGTGGATCACCTGCGAGCGCACGTTCTCGATCTCCGGGACTAGGTTTATGAGCTGCGGGTGGGCGAGCAGGCTCGGGAAGAAGGGCCCGGCGAAGAGGCGCCGTATACCCTCGGCCGCCTCCTTCTTGAAGACCAGCCCGGGGCGCATCCTGACGACCCGGACCCCGGGCGCTTCCCGCTCGAAGCGGTCCAACCTCCGCTCGACCTCGGCCTTGTGGCGGCCGTAGTACGAGGTCAGGATGCCGCCGGTCGGGTAGCTCTCGCCCACCCGGCTCTCCTTCGGCCCGGGCGAGTAAGCCCCTATCGAGGAGGCGTACAGGAGCGCGGGCACCCCCGCCTCCTGCGTGGCCCTGGCCACCCGCATGCTCCCCTCGACGTTGATCATCCACTGCCGGTTCAGATCCCTCGAGGGCTGGATGATCCAGGCGAGAAGCACCACCGCGTCAGCCCCCCGCAGGTGCGGGACGAGATCGTCGGTCACCACGTCCGCCGAAGCCCACTCGACCTTTGGCACGGTGAGGTTCGGCAACCTTCGCGCCAGCCCGAGCACGGACTCGACCCTCGGCTCGTCGGCCAGCGAGCGCAGGACGCTAGTCCCGAGGTTGCCCGTCGCGCCTACCACCACAACTCTCATGCGGGGCCTTTACCCAAGCCTCCAAACGGCGAAACCGCCCTCGCCCCGGGCGACGGGCTGCTGTAGTATCCGCCGTGGTCTACCGCAGAGAGGAGGGCTGGTCCGTCGGGTGGAGCTTCGAGCCGTGACCGCGGATAACTGGCGCGACGTGGTGAGCATCGAGCCGCGCGAAGATCAGAGACAGCTCGTGGCGAGCGTGGCGTATTACCTCAACCTCTGCCACTACGAGGAGGTCTGGCGGCCCCTGGCGCTCTACCGGGACGGCGAGGAGGTCGTCGGGTTCGCGATGTGGGGTCTCGACGCCGAGGAAGGCAGCCACTGGATAGGCGGGCTCGTGATAGGCGCGCGGCACCAGGGGAAAGGCTACGGACGGGAGGCCATGGAGGCGATACTCGACCATCTCGCTACCCTGCCGGGCTACCGGGAGGCCGCTCTCTCCTGCGAACCGGAGAACACAGCCGCGCGACGGCTCTATGCCAGCCTCGGGTTCGTCGAGACCGGAGAAAGGGTGGATGACGAGCTCGTCGCGCGGCGCCCTGCAGGGGGCTCGACAGCGACAGAGGGAGGTTGACTTGCGGGTACTCGTGACGGGAGCGAGAGGCAAGGTGGGGCGGGCGACGGTGGCTGCGCTGCAAGAAGCCGGCCACGACGTGCGGGCGACGGACCTCGCGCCCCCGGTCTACGAGCGGCCGGTGGAGGGCGAGGCCGACTACTTCCAGGCCGACCTCACGGACGCCGGGGACGCCTTCGCGGTGGTGCGCGGCGCCGAGGCCGTGGTGCACGCGGCGGCCATCCCGGAGCCGACCAGGAACCCGCCGCACGTGGTGTTCCAGAACAATTTGATGTCGACGTTCAACGTGCTGGAGGCGGCGGTTCGCTTCGGCGCGGCGCGGTTCGTCAACATCTCCAGCGAGACCGTGCCCGGGTTCTTCTTCCCGGAGCGGCCATTCCTGCCCGACTACGCGCCGGTGGACGAGGAGCACCCGATCCGGCCCCAAGACCCCTACGCGACCGCCAAGTATTTCGGCGAGCTCTTGATGGACGGCGCCATCCGGCGCTCGGACATTCGATGCATCTCGATCCGGCCCTCCTGGGTACAGCACGAGGGCAACTACGAGCGCAACCTCGGCCCGTTGGTGCGCGACCCCTCGGAGCTGAGCGAAGGCCTCTGGAGCTACATAGACGTCTACGATCTCGCCGACGCCATCGTGCTCGCCACAGCGAGTGACCTGCCGGGCCACGAGGTCTTCTACATCGCCTCCCCGGACAACGCGGGCGGCAGGCCATTCGAGGCGGCCGTGCGCGAGCACTACGGGGACGAGATAGAGATAAGGACGCCCCTCCCCCGCGAGGACGCCTCCGGCATCTCCATAGAGAAGGCGCGGCGCATGCTCGGCTACGACCCCAAGCGCTCCTGGCGCGACTACCTCGACGAGGAAGGCCGTCTGAAGCCCGGGGTAAAGGGTCTGTTCGGGTAGTAGAGGCGGTTCGCGAACCGCCCCTACCTACGCCTCCTCGAGGGTCCGCTCCACGGGGGCCGAGGACTTGACGGCCGCCACCTTGTAGCCGGCCTCCTCGAGGGCCTGGACCGTCCCCGAGGGGTTCGTGGTCTCCAGACGCAGCACGATCAGGCGGTTGCTGGCGCGCGGGGCCGGGGCCAGAAAGACGCCGGCTATGTTGACCCGGCGGTCCCGGATCACGTCGGTGACGTTCGCCAGCATCCCCGGCTGATTCGGCACCTCGACCTCGACCCAGCTGCCCATCCCGTGCGCCCCGACGAGCTCTATGAGGGTGCGCATCATGTCCGATGAAGTGATGATCCCCACAAGCTCGCCGTCGGCCACCACGGGGAGGCAACCTATCTTGCGGTCGTAGATCTCGCGCGCCGCGTGCTCGATGGTGTCGAGCGGGCCGATGGTGGCAAGGTCCGTGCTCATGATATCCCGAAGACGCACCCACGAGAGCGTGTCCCTCTCGCCGCCGGAGCCCCGCGCCGGGCTGACGTCCCTGAGGTCCCTATCCGAGACCAAACCGACGAGGCGTCCCCCCTCGACTATCGGTAAATGCCTTATCCCAGACTCCTGACAGACGCCCCAGGCCTCGGCCGCGCTCGCCTCAGGCCCGAGCGTGATGACCTCCCGCGTCATGGAATCCCTCACCCGTAGCATCTATGCCCTCCTCTACAGTGGCCGACCCGGGCAGCTTACCACCAGGCCCACGCCCGGGATAGCCCCCGGCGGTACCGCCGAGCTATCCCCAGACCCTCTGCGCCGTCTCGACGATGGTGCGGAGCTTGTGCTCCTCGTCTTCGACGCTTACGGCGTTCCCGATGATCGAGGTCGCGAACCCGCACTGGGGGCTTAAGGCGAGCCGCTCCAGCGGCACGAACCGCGACGCCTCCCGAAGGCGGGCCTCGAGCCCTTCGACGCTCTCGCGGCGGGGCGTCTTGGTAGTCACCAGGCCGAGTACGGCTACCTTGTCCTCGGGCACGTGCGAGAGGGGCTCGAAGTTGCCGCTACGCTCGTCGTCGTACTCGAGCATCAGGCGCTGCGCCTTTATGCCGCCGAAGATGCGGCGCGCCAGCGGCTCGTAGGAGCCGGAGACGAGCCACCGGCTCCCCTGGTTGCCCCGGCACAGGTGAAAGGAGAACGTGAGGTCCTTGTGATCCCCTATCACGTGATTGTCCAGCTCGATCCCCCGGCCCAGCCAGCGGTCCAGATTCCAGCCGCGGCGCTCGTAGAACTCGCGGGTCCTCGCGTCGAGCAACAGCGGGTAGTGGGGCGCGTCGAGCTGGACGTACTCGGCCCCGAGCCGCGCCAGCTCCTCGACCTCCTCGCGCAAGATCTCGGCGACGTCCTCGAGGAAGAGGTCGAGCGTGGGATAGGCCTCCCTGGAGAGCTCGGGCGACCAGAGGTTCGCGTACATGCTCGGGCTAGGTAGCGTGACCTTTACGGTCCTCTGGGTGCGGCCCCTCGCGTACACGAACTCCTCGACCGAGAGGTGCCTGCGGCGGCGCAGCTCGCCGACCACCCCGAGGGTTGGCGGACGCTCCACCGTCTTGTCCCCCACGCCCTCGTCGCCGTGCCACTCGCCCCACAGCCAGGCATCTATCGTATGCCCGCCGAAGCCCTCGACGGCCTCGACCAGCTGGCTCTGGAAGGACTCCCGGCGCATCTCGCCGTCCGTGACGACGTCAAGCCCGGCCCGCTCCTGCAGCCCGATGGCCCAATCCACAGCCCGATCCTCGACGCGCTTGAACTCGGCGGCCGAGATCTCGCCGGCGGCGTGGCGCTCCCTGGCCTCGAGCAGCTCGGGCGGACGCAGGAGGCTGCCGACGACGTCGGCGCGGGGCGTAGTTGCGGGGTTCACGGGGCCAGTCTAACACCGGCCCGCCGCTTAGGCGGCTATCTCGACTACCTCCGAACCTGCCCCGGAGGCAGGCTCCCGCACGAAGAACGTCTCGGGGTCGAGGGGGAACACCACCTTCAACGCGCAACCTGGGTTTCGCTCGCCGGCGATCTTCAGGGCCGTCTGGATGCTCTCGGCCTTTACGGACAACCTGGGACGGTCGGCGGCCCCTTCAACGTCTATACAAACTCTTACCACTCGAAGTCCTCCCTCTGCAAAGTACGATCAAGGCCCCTTGTACACCTCCCGCATTACGTCCCGGTAACAGGGTCGCAAAATGCCGGCAACAGAGGTACGCGCGTACTCACGCAACGGATCAAACCGGTGCTGAGGCGCTTGCGGTCACTTGGTAAGAGAGGGCGTCAAGCACAGAGAAGCCGGGGCCTCGCGGCCCCG
>JADDPU010000139.1:0-602 GCA_016781725.1 Rubrobacter sp.
GAAGGTGCGGCGGACGATGTAGAGCAGGACCCGGAGTTCGGCGTCCGAGAGCTGAGGCATCAGCACGTCGAAGAGCTCATCCGGCACCTGGGTGAAATTCGGGCTGGCGAAGCCCTCGAAGGTAATGGGCGTGGAGGCGGACATGCCTTCCAGCGTACCGGGTCAGACAGGGGTGGGGTCAAGCGTCACGACGCCGTGACGGAGTGACGTGGTGACCTCACGACGCCCTGGCGGCACGACGGCGTGACGCTCTGACGTCGTGACGTCATGACTGCATGGGAGCGCGGCCCGTCAGAAAGACGACAGTGCGTCCTGACGTTGATGAACGGGGAGCAGGGGAAGGATGGTGGCAACGTCATGACGGTGTGACGTCGTGACGTCACGACCTAGCGACGGCCGATCTTCTTCTTGAGGCGCTTGACGGCGGCGCTCGCGGTGCCCTTGGCGCGGTAGTCCTCCAGCAAGGCGTGGAGGGCGACCCGGCAGATGTCGTTCTTGGAGACGGTGAGGTCGAAGTCCCACTTGAGGGCCGACTTCAGTTCTTCCACCGCCCGGGTCTCGTCCACCGCCAGGCGGAGGGTGTCGTGCGAGGCGGTCTCGCG
>JADDPU010000139.1:695-2957 GCA_016781725.1 Rubrobacter sp.
TGGCGTCTCCGGCTTCGTCACGGCCGGTTCCGGCTGGGGATCACGCTCCGGCGTCGGGGGTCTGCGGAAGAAGGCGGAGGCGCCGGAAAGCTCGTTGGCGATCTTGTCGGGGTCGGGACGCTGTTTGCTCATAGGGGGAAGAGTTCCTTGATCAGCGCCTGGTAGGCGTGGGCGGCCTTGGCGCTCGGGTTATAGGCAAAGATGTCCTGCTGGTTGAAGTGGGCTTCCCGCAGATCCACGTTCTTGGGGATGACCGTATTCAGCACGTCGTCGGTGTAGGTCTGGCGCAGGATCTTGAGCGAGGTGGCCGAGTTGTTGGTCGGCTCGCTCATCGTGAAGAGGAAGCCGGCGAGTTTCAGCTCGGGATTGAAGAACTCCCGGACGTTGGCGATGGACTTGCCGAGTTGGACCGTCGAGTCCAGCTCGAAGTAGCCGGGGGAAACCACGACCAGGACGCGGTCACTGGCGGTGAAGGCGTTGATGGTGAGCCAGGAGAGGGCCGGGGGGCAGTCGATGAAGACGTGATCGTAGCGATCCTTGACGACGTCCAGCTCCCGCTTGAGCCGGGCTTCCCGGTGGTCGATGGCTGAGGTCAGTTCGATATCCGTATTCGAGAGCAGGATGTGGGCGGGAACGATCTCCAGATTCGGCACCGGGGTGGGGTGGATCGGGAGCGGTTTGCGCTCCAGCATCGTCGCGTGGAGCGTCTGGGAGTGGTCGATCTCCTGATAGTTTGGGAGGAGGACCTTGGATGAGTTGGCCTGGGAGTCGGTGTCGATGAGGAGGACGCGTCGGCCGCCACGGGCAAGGCCGGCGGCGAGGGAGATGGAGGTGGTGGTCTTGCCGGTGCCACCCTTCTGGGATGCAATGGAGATGATCATAGTGGTCAATCAACCGAAAGCCTATGCAGGGTTTTCCGGTTGATTTCCTGGAGTAATGCTTTCAGGTTAGGGATATTTCGGTGTTCTGTCAATATTTTGCTTTGTTTGCTGCGTATAACCCGTACGGGCGTACGCCCCGGACGCCTCGTCCTCACGGAGACGGTGCTTGCCTCTTGCCTGCCCACACGAGGGCGGGTGTAAAGTCATAGAACCCAAACAAAACCCGAATCTCTGCCCCTGGTTCTGGCCCGTGCGGGACCTCCGGCCGTTCCTGGTGCCGCGACCGTTTCGCGGTAGCACCGACGGCAGGAGACCAAGCGGATGGCACAAGCACATCCCGGGCATGATGAGCAGGAGGACGCTTCACAACCAGACTCCTGGAACCTGGAACCCTTGGATGGCGGAGAGGAGAGCGACCACGATCTGGAAGCGTGGCTGCGCCAGTGGGAAGTCGATCTCGAAGAGCAGCGCTTCGCCCTGGCCGATCGGCTGACGGAGGGGTGGTGATGCTGACGGAAGTGATCACCGCCGAGATCCGCGCCGGCCAACTCAAGGCGACCATCAATGGGGCGATCAATCGGCTCGTCGAGGAACTCGCCCAGGGGCACACGGAGGAGTACCGGAAGCTGCTGCGCTTCTGGTCGCGGTTCCACCGCTACTCGCACGGCAACGTGCTCCTGATTCTGAGTCAGCGGCCGGACGCCACCCAGGTCGCCGGGTACCACACCTGGCGCAAGGTGGGCCGGCAGGTGAAGCGAGGGGCGAAGGCGATCTCGATCTGGTGCCCGGTCATCCGGCAGATCGCCGACCCGGAGACGGGGCTGCCGGTGCCCCTGTGCGTCGGCTTCAACCCCTGTCCGGTCTTTGCCGCTGAGGATCTGGTCGATATCCAGACCAACCCCTTGCCGACGCTCTGGCGGCCCCTCCCGGATGACGTGGACGGCCTCTACCGCTACCTCAAGCGCAAGGTCGAGGAGGCGGGTTACCGGGTGGAGGAGAAGCTCCTTCCACCGGGACGACAGGGGAGCACGGCCCCGGACGGGACGATCACCCTGGCCCGAGGGCTGGACTCGCGCAACCGGATCATGGTCCTGCTGCACGAGCTGGCCCACGCGCTGGAGCACCTCCGGGACGAACGGAAGGAAGCACCGCGCGATCAGCGGGAGCTGGAAGCCGAGTCGGCGGCGATGGTCGTCTGTGCCTTACTCGGGATCGAACACCCGACCGCCCGCGACTACATCCTGATGTACCGGGGTGACGCGGAGGGACTCAGGGCAAGCCTCAGCGCCATCCGCCGCATCGTTGGCCGGATGGTTGAGCTGCTGGGACTGGCGCTATCCGCAAACGAAAGCGCGGCACCACTCGCGGCGGACTGACCGCC
>JADDPU010000007.1 GCA_016781725.1 Rubrobacter sp.
CGGAAGGGCTCGAAGCCCCACGGTCCTTCTCTGTCATGGCCTTCTCCTCCGAACGGTGCCTATGAGTGCTTGCCCGACGATGGTCGTTCGCCGCCGCCCATCTCGTAACGCTAACCTTAACGTACGGGCGCCCCAGTAGCACGCAGTTTAACTGACCGTTCGGTTGACAGTTCTTTGACCGATCGGTTAGACTGCCTTCGGGCGAGGGGGACGCGGGCAGTGTGGACGGTTCGGCGTGGGGCCACGAAGGGCTTTAGGGTATTCGGAGTTCGGCGGGGGGCTGAGCTGGGAGGGGTGCGCCTTCGTCTGCGAGCCTGCGTAGCCGGAGAAGAGGGGAACGGGTCGAGTGGGGAATCCAAGAGGAGCTTCTAGAGAGGAGAGCGATCGGCATGTCTACTAGTTCGGTTGCCCGGGGGAGGACTGCCAGTTCCGCGATCTGGCTGGTCCCGGCCCTGTGCGGGTTTGCGGTCGGGTTCGACGGGTACGACCTGATCGTCTACGGGACCGTGGTTCCTGCCCTCTTGGAGTACCAGCCCTGGGGTCTCTCGCCCGAGCGGGTGGGGGTCATAGGTAGCTACGCGATCATCGGGATGCTTATCGGCGCGTTGCTCGCCGGCACCGTCACGGACATAATCGGGCGGCGCAAGGCGCTGCTGATCTGCGTAACCTGGTTCTCGATCTTCACGGCGGCTTGCGGTATAGCGCCCTCGCCTGAGCTGTTCGGCCTCTTCCGCTTCCTCGCCGGCATCGGGCTGGGCGGCCTCATACCCGTGGCGACGGCCCTGACGCTGGAGTACGCGCCAGGCCGCCGGCGCAACATCACCTACACGGCCATGATGGCCAGCTACAACGTCGGTGGCCTCCTGGCGGCTGGCCTCGCCATTTTGCTCATACCCCGTTTCGGCTGGCAGATCATGTTCCTGATCGCGCTGGTGCCGCTCGTGATCGTCGTGCCTCTGGGCTTGAAGTACCTGCCGGAATCCATAAGCTTCCTCGTGGCGCAGGGTCGCAGGGGAGAGGCGGAGACGCTCTCCCGGCGCTTCGGGGTTCCCCTGCAAGAGGTCGCCAGGACTGTAGAGAAAGAGGAGGAGACCGCCGTCCACGAGGGCAAGCTCCATGGCCTGAAGACGATCCTCTCCGGGCTCTATTTCCTTCGGAGCGTGGCGTTCTGGGTCGCCTCCTTCTTCGGCCTCATGCTCATCTACGGGTTGAGCACCTGGCTGCCCGGCGTGATGACGGTGGCGGGGTATTCGGTCGGTTCGGCCCTCTCTTTCCTTTTGCTCTTCCAGGGGGGAGCCGTTGTCGGCAACCTGGTTGCGGGCGGGCTCGCGGACAGGTTCGGCACCAAGCTGGTCTGCGGCCTGTTCTTCTCGATGGCCGCGGTGGGCATAGCCCTGTTGAGCATCAAGATGCCGCTGGTCCTGATCTACCTGTTCGCCGGGGTAGCAGGGGCCGGAGTCTTCGCCGCGATGGTCCTCGTGTACGCGTACATCGGCCAGTACTACCCGGCGAGCAGCCGCGCGACGGCGCTCGGCTGGGCCGCGGGGGTCGGGAGGACCGGGGCGATCCTCGGGCCCATCATCGGGGGATTCCTGGTTGGGGCCGGGCTCGCGGTGCCTTGGGGGTTCTACACCTTCGCGCTCGCCGGGGTGATAGCCGCGCTCATAATTTTCCTGCTCCCGAGGTCCCCGGTTCACGTGGAGCGGGCCGAATGGATGTGAGATACAAGAGTAGATGACGCTCGTTTGGCACTCCCGTCGGGGCGGTACAAAGACCGTCGGGAGACAGGAGGAGGTCGTAGAGAACACCCGGGCGCGTTCACCGGACGGCGGCTTGCTCTGCCGTGGGCCGTTCTTACTGGTTGGCGCGTTGCTAGTGGGTGGCGAGGGTCGGCGACCCGAGTAGAGGACGAGCCTATCGAGAGTCCTGGCGGGGCGGAGATACCGAGAGCACAGGAGGAGTACTTGTATGGCGGAACCGTTCATCGACGGCGCGTACGTGGAGTTCCCTCGACTCGAGCGCATGACCATAGTCGACCCGTCCAATGGCGAGGACGTAGGCAGCGCGCCGCTCGCGGGTGCGGCGGAGGTAGACCAGGCCGTGCAGAGCGCCTACGCGGCCTTCCCCGGATGGCGTGACACCCCGGCCGCAAAGCGCGGGGAGATCCTTGGAACGGCGGCTGAGGCGGTGCTCGCCGCCGTCGAGGAGCTGGCCCCCATGCTGACCTCCGAGCAGGGCAAGCCGTTGCGCGAGGCCAGGATGGAGGTGAGGCGTTACGTCCACACCCTGGAGCACTACGCGGGGATGGCCAAGAACATCAGGGGCGGCTACGTGCCCGACCTGGACCAGGGGACCTACGGCATGATCGTGCGGCGTCCTCTTGGCGTGGTTGGGGCCATAGTGCCCTGGAACTTCCCGACAACACTCCTCGGCAACAAGCTCGGGCCTGCCCTCATCACCGGGAACACCGTGGTGGCCAAGCCGGCCGAGACCACACCGCTCACCACGCTCAGGATCGCCGAGATCATGCACGAGGCCGGCCTGCCAGCCGGGGTGTTTAACGTGGTGAGCGGGACGGGCGAGGGCGCGGGGCAGCCGCTCGTCGAGCACCCGCTGGTCAGGAAGGTGGCTTTCACCGGCTCGACGCCGGTCGGCAAGAAGCTCATGGCGCTGGCGGCGGGCGGTCTCAAGCGGGCGACGCTCGAGCTCGGCGGCTCTGACCCCATGATCGTCTGCGACGACGCGAACCTGGACAAGGCCGCGAGCGCGGCGAGCGTGGGCCGGTTCTTCAACTGCGGGCAGGCGTGCCTGGCGATCAAGCGCCTCTACGTCTTCGAGAGCGTGGCCGACGAGTTCATCGAGAAGCTCGCCGGCAAGGTCAGAAAGTTAAAGGTCGGGCCCGGGACGGCCGAGGGCGTGATGCTCGGACCTCTCCACTCCCGGCGGCA
>JADDPU010000366.1 GCA_016781725.1 Rubrobacter sp.
GGACGGAGATCGCCAAGCTGCACAACAGGATAGGCACAACGACGATATACGTCACCCACGACCAGACCGAGGCCATGACGATGGCCGACCGCATCGTGGTCCTCAAGGACGGTATCGTCCAGCAGATAGACTCGCCGCAGCAGATGTACGACCATCCGAACAACGTCTTCGTGGCGGGCTTCATAGGCTCCCCGGCGATGAACTTCCTCCGGGCGCGCCTGGAGAGGGAGAACGGCGGCTACCAGGTCACCTTCGGTAGCACCCGTATACCCCTTGACCGCGAGGTAGTGGGAGAGGTCAAGGAGAGAAGGGGTCGGGACCTCGGGGAGTACGTCGGCGAGATCGTCCTCGGCATCCGTCCCGAGCACATGGAGGACGCCGAGAGCGAGGCGGGCGAGGCCCTTGGCGGGGCGCAATGCTCGAGCTGCGTGAACGTCGAGGCGCAGGTCATAGAGAGCATGGGATCCGAGAAGTACATCTACTTCGAGCCGCCCAGGGAGCAGGCCGTTCACCTCTCCAGCGTCGCCGAGATGACCGATGACGACGAGGGCGGCGCCGAGCAGGACACTATGGGGGGATCGGCCGAGGACGTAGGCGGCAACCTGATGGTCGCCCGCGTCGCGCCGGAGAGCACGGCGCATGAGGGCCAGGAGATACGCCTGGTGGTCGACTCGACCAAGATAAGGATCTTCGATCCGGAGACCGAACAGGCGATCCTGTAGGGGGACTTAGCGGTCGCGTCGGGTGCGAACCGGGCCTGAGGTCCGCACCCGGCGGTCATCAAAGGGGCGAATACTGCGCCACGACACCTCGTCATAGAAAGGGCGCGTGAGGGTGACGGAGAGAAAAGCACCGAGGCGGACTACCGGAAGAAAGCTGAACCGCAGGGACTTCTTGAAGCTCGGCGGGGCCGGGCTCGCCGGGGCGGCCCTGCTCGGGACGGCGGGGTGCGGCGGTGGTGGCAGCGGTTCCGGTGACCTCATCTTTGCCATGGGTACCGATACCAGCGGGACCTTGCAGAACCTCATCGACAAGTTCAACAAGCAGAGCAAGGGCTTCAAGGTCCAGTTCAGGGAGATGCCGACCGACACGGGCCAGTACTTCGACAAGATCAGGACCCAGTTCCAGGCCGGCGGCGGCGACATAGACGTGATCGGGGCCGACGTGATCTGGCCCGCCCAGTTCGCCGCCAACGGTTGGATCGCTGACGTCTCGGACAAGTTCCCGGAGAGCGAGCGGCAGAAGTTCCTCGACGCGCCGGTACAGTCCCTCATATACGAGGACAAGATCTACGGGGTGCCCTGGTTCACGGACGCGGGCCTGCTCTACTACCGCCAGGACCTGCTCGAGAAGGCGGGCTACTCCGAACCCCCGAAGACCTGGACGGAGCTGCAAGAGATGGCCGAGAAGGTCAAGCAGGACCAGGGCATAAAGAACGGCTTCGTCTTCCAGGGCGACCAGTACGAGGGCGGCGTGTGCAACGGCCTCGAGTACATATGGACCAACGGCGGCGACGTCCTCGACCCGAACGACCCCAACGCGATAGTTATAGACAGTCCCGAGGCGGCCGATGGCCTTGCCATCGAGCATAGTATGTTGCAGGAGGGCGTTGCGCCGCAGTCCGTCTCCACCTACACGGAGACGGAGACCGACCCTGCCTTCCTGAACGGGGACGCGGTCTTTGCTCGGAACTGGCCTTACATGTACGCGCTGGCTGGCACGGAAGACTACCCTGACGTGAAACCCGAGCAGATCGGCATCGCGCCGCTGCCGGTGGCCGAGGGCCAGGGCGAGAGCGCCAGCGCGCTCGGCGGGTGGAACATGCTCATCAACGCTGCGTCGGACAGGCAGGAGGAGGCCTGGCAGTTCGTGCAATTCATGACCAGCGAGGAGAGCCAGAGGATTCGAACCCTCGAGGCCACGCTCTTGCCGACGAGGACCTCCCTCTACTCCGACCAGGAGATAAGGGAGACGGTACCTGTCGTCGCGCTGGGGGAAGTGGCGCTCAAGAACGCCCGTCCGCGCCCGGTCTCCCCCTACTACTCGGACATGTCCCTCGAGATGCAGGAGCAGTTCAACGCCTCGCTCAAGGGAGAGATCTCCCCTGAGGAGGCCGTAGGTACCCTTCAGGAGAGCCTGACGGAGATAGTGCAAGCAGGATCGTAGCCCCCGGGTAACCCTCCTGGCGGCCCAGAGTAGGCCGCCGGGGGCCGAAGAGAGAGAGGTGAGGTGTGACTAGCGCCACCGGACAGAAAAAGCGGCGGGGCGGTTGGATCAAGGAGGAGTTCGGCAACGCCGAGCGGCGCACGGCCTACTACATGATCCTGCCGGCGCTGCTCATCATCCTGGCCATAGCCTTCTTCCCGATCATGTACTCCGTCCTGCTCAGCGTCACCAGCTCGACCATAACCGGCTTCGGCTCGTTCGTCGGGGCGGAGAACTACATCGAGATGTTCCAGAACGAGGACTTCTGGGAGGGCCTGAAGAACACCTTGATCTTCACGGTGGTCAGTGTGACCATCGAGTTCATCATCGGGCTCGGCATCGCGCTCGCGATCAACCGGGCCTTCAGGGGGCGCGGCCTCGTGCGGGCCGCGGTCCTGGTGCCCTGGGCCTTCCCGACGGTCATCTCCGCGGTGATGTGGCGCCTGATGTTCCAGGACCAGATCGGGGTCATCAACGAGGTGGCCAACGGCATCGGCCTGATCAGCGAGCCGATACTCTCGGACACGACGCTGCTCCTCCTCGGGGCGATCTTCGTCGACGTCTGGAAGACGACGCCTTTCATGGCGCTGCTGCTCCTCGCGGGCTTGCAGACCATCCCAGGCGACATCTACGAGGCGGCCCGCGTGGACGGGGCGAACGTGATGCAGCGCTTCTTCCGCATCACGATGCCGATGCTCAAAGGCACGATCCTGGTCGCGCTCCTGTTCCGCACGCTCGACGCCTACCGGGTCTACGACCTGTTCTGGGTGATGAGTGGCCAGCAGCTCGAATCCCTGAGCACGTTCGTGTTCAAGAGCGTGAGGGTCAGCCAGCTTTTGTTCGCGCAGGGGAACGCGGCCTCGGTCTTCATCTTCGTGACGGCGTTCCTGATCGCCCTGATCTTTATCAAGGTCTTCGGTATGCAGACCGGGACGGAGGAGTAGAGGAATGGCTAGCGCAACCGCCACGACGACCAAGGGCGGAGCGGGCCGCGGCGCCCTGAATTCGGCCCTGTTCTACGTGTTTCTGGTGCTCTTCGTGCTCGTGAGCCTGTTCCCGCTCTTGTGGGTCTTCAGGATGAGCATCGTGACCAAGAGCAACCTGTTGACCTCGCCAGCGGTCACGCTCACCGCGCCCCCGGTAGCCACCAGCTACGGGACCGTCTTCGGCAACCCGGACTTTATCCAGGCGCTCCAGAATAGCGTCATCGTCGCCGGGGTGACGACGGTGATCTGCCTGTTCTTCGGCTCGATCTGCGCTTACGCGATAGCGAGGCTCCGCTTCCGCTTCAAGGGCTCGATAATGACTATTATCCTCGCGATCAGCTTCTTCCCGGCAGTGGCGATCATAGCCCCTCTGTTCATCCAGTTCTCGGCGGTGGGGATCATCAACACCTACTGGGCCATGATCATCCCCGACGTCGTCTTCGCCTTGCCGCTGACGATCTGGATCCTGGTCGCCTTTTTCAGGGAGCTGCCCCGCGACCTGGAAGAGGCGGCGAAGGTGGACGGGGCGACCACGATACAGGCGTTCCGCAAGGTCATAGTTCCGCTCGCCGCCCCGGGGGTGTTCACGACGGCGATCCTGACGTTCATCCACGCGTGGAACGAGTTCCTGTTCGCCAACACGTTCATCTTCGACGCGGCCCACTATCCAGTGACCGTGGTCATACCGAACTTCGCCACCACCTACACCACTGACTACGGGGCGCAGGCGGCTGGCGCGGTGATCGTCACGGTGCCGCTGATCATACTCGTCCTGATCTTCCAGCGCCGGATCGTCTCTGGCCTGACCGCAGGGGCGGTGAAGGGGTAGGCTAGAAGGGACTCCGCTGAACAAGGAGAAGTTCTGGGCGCGCGACCTGGAGCCTGGCTCCAGGCTGCGCTCCAGCTTCCTCGCCGCCGACACCACAGTCCGCAAGGACAGCCGCGGCGTGCCCTACCTCGCCCTGAAGCTGGTCGACCGGACCGGCTCCGTAGACGCCCGCATGTGGGGGCGGCTCCCCGAAGAGCTTACCAGCGGGGAGCCGCCCGAGCCTGTCTACGTGGCAGTCGAGGGACAGGCCCAGGAGTACCGCGGGACGCTGCAGGTGAAGCTGGACCGGCTGCGCCTCCTGCGCCCCGAGGAGGTCTCCGAAGAGGACTACCTCCCCGCCACCGAGATGGACCGGCGCGCCCTCGCCGCCGAGCTCGAGCGCGCAGGAGAGGAGCTCGAGAACGAGCACCTGAGGGAGCTCTTCATCCTCATGGTCTCGGACGAAGAGTTCTGGACCGCCTTCTGCGAGGCCCCGGCGGGCAAGGCCATGCACCACGCCAGGGTCGGCGGCCTGCTCGAGCACTCCGCCAGCTGCCTGAAGATCGCCCGCGCCCTCGCTGACCTCTACCCCGTCGACCGCGACCTGCTCATCTTCGGGGCCATCTTCCACGACGTCGGCAAGGTGCGCGAGCTCTCGTGGGAGCGGGGGGCGTTCGCCTACACCACCGAGGGGCGTCTGCTCGGCCACGTGGTCCTGGGCGAGCGGCTGGTGGCCTCCTACGTCTCGGCCCTGCCCGGTTTCCCGGAGGAGCTCGCCCTGCGGCTCTCGCACCTCCTGGTCTCCCACCAGGGCGAGATCGAGTATGGCTCCCCCGAGCGCCCCAAGACGCTCGAAGCCCTGCTCATACACCTCATAGACAACCTCGACGCCAGGGCCGCCATGTACCTGGAGACCACCACCAACGTCAGCCCCGGCGGCTGGAGCCACCACGAGAACCCCCTGAGACGGGCCCTCTACGTGCCGAAGGGTCCCGAGTAGCCGAAAGGACCGCTGCTCTAGCTAGCGCTTGTCCTCGTCGTCTTCGTCGACGTCGCTAGCTGTGAGCTCTTCCTTGAAGTCGTCTATGGCGCGGCGGGCCTCGGCCACGAAGCGGCCGACGTCGCGGGCCATCTTCGGGAGGGAGCCGGGACCGAAGATCACGAGGAAGATAAGGCCGATGATGATCATCTCCTGAGGACCGACTCCGAACATGGGACAGAATATAACCCGCGGGCGCGCGCCTTACAACGGGCGCGACCCGTAGTGGTCGGCAGCGTATATACTCAAGCCATGCCGCCATCAAAGAGGAACGGGCGATGATCTCCTGGGGCGCGGTGCGGACGATAGCCGTGGCGCTCGCCTCGCGCACGGAGCGGGTCCCGCGGGGGGACTTCGACTACGCGGCCGCCGTCGCAACCACCCTCGACCCGCTCTCGCGGTTTACCGGCATAGAGCTGCCGCAGGGGCCGCCCGGCGGGCGCCAGCTCAGGGTCGCCGACCGGGCCGAGTGGATCGACTTCAACATCGAGGGCTTCGGCGCCCTGATGGAGCCGGTAGTCAAGCGCGCCGCCGCGGGCGCGGGCGACCTTACCTGGGTCGTCGGGGGCGCCACACTCACGGCGCAGGTAGGGCTTCTGCTCGGGTTCCTCGCCTCGCGGGTCCTCGGGCAGTACGACACAGGACCGCTGCTCTCGCCCGGGCGCCGGGACGGAGAGCCAGGCAAGGTCTTCTTCCTCGACGGCAATATCGTCTCGGCGGCGGGGAGGCTCTCGGTGCCGGTGGACGGGCTGCGGCTTTGGATCGTGCTGCACGAGATGACCCACGCCCTGCAGTTCGAGGGGTACCCGTGGTTGCGCAGGCACCTCGGCGGGTTGCTCGAGGCCCTGCTCTCACCGCTCGCCGAGCGGCTCGGCGTCCGCGAGACACTCGGACGTATCTCGGGGAACGTGAAAACCGGCGGGCGCTCGGTCGAGTTGATGATGAGCCCCGAGCAACGCGAGTCCTTCGACCGGATGCAGGCGACGATGTCCGTGATCGAGGGTTACTCCGACTACGTAATGCACCGCGTGGGCCGGGGCCTCGTGCCGCACTACGATCACTTGAAGGAGCGCATGGCCAGAAGCCGGGCGCACCGCCCGCCCCTGGAGACTGCAGTCTTTCGCCTGACCGGCCTCGACGTCAAGCTCGAGCAGTACCGGCTCGGCGAGGCGTTCGCCGACGCCGTGGTCCGGCGGCAGGGCATGGAGGGCCTGAACCGCGTCTGGGAGCGGCCCGAGAACCTGCCCTCCCTCGAAGAGGTCCGCGACCCGGGCCTCTGGATGTCGAGGCTCGGGTCGCCCTGAGATGGAGGGTGGACGAACCCCGGAGGAGGGGCCTCTAGGCTACGAGTTCGCCCGCGAGGAGGAGGCCCGCGCCGCCGCCGCCGACCTCGACCGGCGCTTCAGCGAGCGAGAGCTCTCGGGCCTGCGCATCTACCGCGTGCGCTGGAACGGCAACTTTATAGTGGAGGCCGTGTTCTCCTCAGGCACGCCAGGCTCCCGCATCGAGGACGCCCGCGCCCTCCTCGGCGAGTCGGGCAGATCCGTCCATCCCGACGACCTCGCCGACTACAAGCGGGCCACGCAAGAAGGCCAGGGAGGGCTGCCCGACTGGGTCAGGCGCTTTTTCGGCGGGCGCGGATAGGAGATACTGTTAGGTAACGGGGGGGATAGGGCGGCCGCGCCGCCGCTAGTCGATGCGCTGTTCGAGGCGAGTGATCTGGTCGCGCAGCTCTTCTATCTCGTGCTCGAGGTACCTCTCCCGGCCGCGGACGCGGGTGTAGCCTGACTCCAGGACGCTGCCAAGCCCGTCTACGGCGCGGGCTATCGTCCTGCCCAAGAAACGCGCCGAGACGTCGAGGCCGCCGAGGACCGACCGGCGGGCCGACCGGGCCGTCGGGGTGGCGGCGAAAGCCCCCGCGGCGAAGCCTCCGACGGCGCCGACCGTCGCCCCGAGCACGAATTTAGTCGTCCCCTCGCCCAAAAGCGGCATCCTCCCGGATCTCCCGAGCTTCGTCGACGGGGCCAGTTTAGCACAGCGCCCGGGAGGAAAGCCCCGGCGAAACCCCGCGGGTTATACTGGGACGCGCATGATGGAGACCAGGAAGAGGGACCTGCTACGCAGCCTGCCGGCCGTCGACGCCGTGCTGCGCGCCCCGGCCGGGGAGACGCTCGCGGGCCACCACGGGAGGGCGGCGGCGACCGCGGCCGTGCGCGAGGCGTTGCGGGACTTGCGGCGCGAGATCTCGGCGGGAGAGAGCCCGGTGGTCTCCGAGGAAGCCATCGTCGCCGCAGCCTCGCAGCTACTCCTCGGCAGGGGCCTCCGGCGCGTGGTCAACGCGACGGGGGTGATCCTGCACACCAACCTGGGGCGCTCGGTGCTCTCGGAGCGGGCGGTGGCGGCCGCCGTCGAGGCGGCCAGCCGCTACTCGAACCTGGAGTACGACCTCGTCTCCGGTGGCCGGGGCTCGCGCTACGACCACTCGGTGCCGCTCCTCAAGGAGCTGACCGGCGCGGAGGACGCCCTGGTCGTCAACAACTGCGCCGGGGCTACCCTCCTCGCGCTCGCCGCGGTGGTCGGTGAGGGCTCTAAAGAGGGATTGGCACAGCCGGAGGTGATCGTGTCGCGCGGCCAGCTCATCGAGATCGGGGGCGGGTTCCGCATCCCCGAGGTCCTGGCGCTCTCGGGCGCGCGCCTGCGGGAGGTCGGTACCACGAACCGTACCAGGCTCTCTGACTACGAGGCGGCGATGGACGAGAACACCCGCGCCATCCTCTGGGTCCACCCGAGCAACTTCGATACCGTGGGCTTCACTGAGTCCGTCGGGATCCCCGACCTCGCCACTTTGGGGCCGCCGGTGATCGCCGACGTCGGCAGCGGGGCGCTCTTGCCCGTCGGCGGCGAGCCGAGGGTGCAGGACGCGATCCGCGACGGGGCCGAGCTCGCGATCTTCTCGGGCGACAAGCTACTCGGCGGACCTCAAGCCGGGATAGCGGTAGGCCTCTTGCGGTGGATCTCGGCGATGCGCCGACACCCCCTCGCCCGCGCCCTGCGCGCCGACAAGCTCTGCCTCGCCGCCCTGGAGGCGACGCTTACCTCCTACCTCGACGGCACCGCCAAGGAGGACCTCCCGACCCTCGGGATGCTCTACGCCCCAGCCACGGAAATCGAGGAGAGGGCCGACCGTCTCGCGGAGGAGCTCAGGCGGGCGGCGCCGGGATTGGAGGTTGACGTGGCGGCCTCCGTGGCCCGCAGCGGGGGCGGGACGCTCCCTACCTACGAGATTCCCTCCTTCGCTGTCCGCCTCGGAGGGGGGCAGGAGGCGGAGGCGCTCGCTGACGCTTTGCGCTTCTCCGACCCGCCGGTCGTCGGCCGGGTCCGCGAGGGGAGGGTGTGGCTGGACGCGCGCACGCTGCTGCCGGGGGACGAGAGGGCGATCGTCGCCGCGGTCGTGGACGCGCGTGGCTGAGCCGGGGGAACACAGGATCTCGCTGACCATCGGGACGGCGGGGCACGTTGACCACGGCAAGACCACCCTCGTCCGCTACATGACCGGCACGGACACCGACCGGCTGGAGGAGGAGCACCGCCGCGGCATCTCCATCGTGCCGGGGTACGCCGAGCTTGGGTTGCCGAGCGGCAGGCGGGCCAGCCTCGTGGACGTGCCGGGCCACGAGCGCTTCGTGAAGAACATGGTCTCTGGCGCGACCGGGGTGGACGCCTTTTTGCTTGTGGTGGCCGCCGACGACGGCGTAATGCCCCAGACCCGCGAGCACCTCGACGTGCTGCGGGTGCTCGGTATCGAGCAGGGCGTGGTAGCCCTCTCTAAGATCGACGCTGTGGACCAGGAGACGGCGGAGCTGGCGGCGCTCGAGGTAGAGGACCTACTGGAGTCTTTGGGGATCGAGGCCCCCGTGGTACCCGTGAGCGGGGCGACGGGCGAGGGTGTTGAAGATCTGCTGCTGACGCTCGACGGGCTGGCCGCCGAGCCCACCAACCGGCGCCGCGACGGCCTGGCCCGGCTGCCGGTGGACCGCTCCTTCGTGCTCAAGGGCATAGGTGTTGTGGTAACTGGCACGCTCTGGAGCGGGGAGGTCAGGCCCGGCGACACCCTCCACACCTCGACGGGTCTCCGCCCGCGCGTGCGCAGCATACAGAACCACGGGCACCCCGCCGAGGTCGCTTACGCAGGGGCCCGCACCGCGCTCGACCTGACGGGGGTGGAGGCCTCGGAGATTGAGGGCGGCGACGTCCTGCTCTCTTACCCTGTGTCCGCGAGCCGCGAGCTCGACGTCCGCCTCCGCCTCCTTGAGGGCGCGCCGCCCCTCTCTCACGGCGTGCGTGCGCGCCTGCACCACGGGACGCGCTCGACGAACGCGCGCATCCGCCTGACAGAGGGCGAGCAGCTCGGACCCGGCGAGAACGCCCTGGCCCGTCTCAGGCTCGACGAGCCGCTCACCGCCCTCCCCGGCGACCGGTTCGTGCTGCGCTCGCTCGCGCCGCAGGTAACCGTCGGCGGCGGGACCGTTCTCGACCCGGCCCCGACCGGCCGCCGGCCCGACCCGGCCTGGCTCGAGGCCCTCGAGACGGGTGATGCGTCGAGGGCCGTCCCGCTCGCCCTCGCCCGAAGGCCCAAAGAGGGCATGACCACGGAGGAGCTCTCGCTCGTCCTCGGTGTCCCGACCGACGAGGTCTCTCGCTCGCTCGAGAGAGACGCGAGGGTAGAGATGGTCGGGGAAGACCTCTACGCCCTCGTCGATGAGGTCGCTGTGGCGCGAGAGCACCTCCTCGCGGCGCTGAAGCGCCGGGCAGCCGAGCGTCCCGAGAGCCCCGAGCTCACCGTCGCCGAGGCCCGCACCGCGACCGGGCTCTCGGCCCGGCTCGCTGACGCGCTGCTAGCGGACCTGGAGATCTCGGAGGTCCGCGTGGGCGAGACGGGTGTCGGCCTAGCGGGTGCGGAGGGGGTGCCCCCCGAGCTGGAGCGCGAAGCCGACGGGTTGATCGAGCGGTTGCGGGCGGAGGGGCCGCTGCCGCCGGCGACGGAGCCGACGCCTGCACTGCGCTTGCTTCTGAAGCGCGGCGAGGCGGTCGACCTCGGAGGCTCGCTCTTCGCGGCGCGCGAGGCCGCCGAGGAGGTTCTCGAGAGGATAAAGACCGTCTGCCGGGAGCGGGGTGAGATCTCGCTCGGCCAGCTGCGCGACGAGCTTGGCACCAGCCGCAAGTACGCCCAGGCCTGGCTCGAGTACTCCGACGCGGCCGGCGTCACCAGCCGCACCGGCGACGTCAGGGTCCTCACCCGCCGCTACCGGAGGACGATGTAATAAACTCTGTCCGCTCCGCAGTACCCGGAATGCGTGGGCCTGGTGGCCCGGCCGGTCTTCAAAACCGGTTTGCG
>JADDPU010000440.1 GCA_016781725.1 Rubrobacter sp.
TTAAGCTACGAAGAGGTTTGTACAGAGGAGCCGTTATCGAGATCGCCAGCACGTACAACTATACGAACCGCGTGTCGCTGGCGTGCGGTACCAGACGAGGAGTACCACGCCCTGGCCCGGTAGGGTGGAGGGAAGATGAACGAACACCGTTACAGGAGGTACTCGTGCTGCAGGTGATCTCGGTTCTGGGAGCGCTCGCCATCCTCGGCGCCTACGCCGCCAACCTGTTCGGGTGGGTGAACCCCTCGAACCTCTCGTACTCGGTAGCCAATTTCCTGGGCTCCGCCGTGCTCACCGTGATCGCGGTGATCGACCAGCAGATCGGCTTTATCCTCCTCGAAGGGACCTGGGCGCTGGTGAGCCTGTGGGGCATCTTCTCCGTCCTTCGCGGGGGCGGCGCACCGGGAACGCCCGGGTAAACCCCTGTATACTGCTGACGTTACCGGAGAGAGGAGAGCGGCATCGTGGGCGAAGTGAAGTATGTCTCGCGCGTCGAGGTGGAGCCGATAGAGGGCAAGACGCGGCGGGCCCGCGTGCCCGGCGAGGACGAGCCGGTGCTCTTCGGGGTCCACTCCGAGATCGCCGAGCACTACGGCGTCTCCCCCGAGGCGGAGGAGCCGCACGCCTCGACGCTCGATTACGTGGTCGCCGCCGCCGGCGGCTGACTGCTCGGCACCTTTGCGGGCGCGCTGGGAGCGCGTCGGGTGTCGTTCGAGAGCCTCCGCGCCGACACGGTAGGGGAGGTAGAGGTAGAGGGCAAGGTGCTGGTCATCAAGCGCATCAGGCAGACCTTCCACCTCGCCGCCGACGAGGGGGACCGCGAGACCGTAGAGAGGGTGCTCAAGGTCTACGCCGACTCCTGCCCGGTGGCCCGGTCCATAAAGGGGAGCATCGAGATCACGAGCGAGCTGGAGCTTACCGCGAGGTAGCTGCGCGCTACCCCGGCGACGCCCGGGGTATCAGGACCGGGATTCTCTCTGGTCGAAGATGAGGTCGAGGAGCTCCCGGCCAAAATCCGAGGCGGTGCTGACGTCGCCGCGTTCGATCTCGACGTTGTTGAGGTACTGGAGCCTGAGGATGTCGCCGCCGGCAGGATGGGCCTCCGGGATGATCCCGCCGAAGAACAACCCCAACCCCTCGAGCCCGGCCCGAGCGGTTGCCGGGTGGGAGAGCGGCAGGTCCACGTAGACGCAGTCCACGCGGTGCAGGCACAGCTCCCGCAACCGCTGTCCGACCAGCTCCGTGAGGTCGGACCCCGGCTCCTCGACCCGCGCGAAGGCCAGGTTGTGGTCGGTGCGCACGTCGACGCTTATCCGCGAGGACGCGGGTAGCCCGGGCTCTGCGGCGCCCCGAATCACCCAAATGAGTGAGGCGCCGGGCTCGGAAGGGTGGCAACATAACGAAGAGTTGGAGCTTCGGCTCACGGCGGAGAATTTGGTCTTGACAGGGTTCTCGCGGAAGGGTAGAGTGCTCCCGTTGTTGTCGCGTAAAGGACCGAGGGATTTGATGCACATCCGTCGCACGAACATAGGGAATCCGGTGTTCGGGGGAGAGGTGCGTCCCGAGGTCCGCGCGGTCGCGATGAGAACGTGAGCTTCTAGCTCGACCAGACTTCTCAAACGAGGCCCCCGGACTTTCGGACCGGGGGCCTCAAGCTTTGCTCCAAGAGGAGCGGCGACGGTCTCCGACTCCGATCCCAAGACGGGCATCATCCGCCGACCGCAGACGCGAGGAAGAGACGAGAGAGAAGGAGACCGAAGAGATGTTCAACGACTTGCAGTACGTGGCTTTGCAGGACCGGACCGCCCGCGAGCAGGACCGCGCCGAACGCGTGGCCGAGCGCCGGAGGTACGCGCGGCCCGACGGACAACCCTCCGTGCGCGCCAGGGTGGCGCGCCGGCTCTTCGCCCTGGCCGTCGCCACCGAGCGCAACGAGACGTGGCGGGTGGTCTGGGAGAGGCTCGAAGCGAAGGGGCGCCTGTAATACGGGCGCCCCTTCAGGGCGAGCGCGAGAGGAGGTTCGATGGTGAAGGCTTTGGAACTAAGAAGCGTAGAGAAGAGCTTCAAGAAGCGCAAGGGGGAGGTGGTGCGCGCCCTCGACTCCGTCTCCCTCGAGGTCGGCAAGGGAGAGGTCGTCGGCATCCTCGGGCCCAACGGGAGCGGGAAGAGCACGCTGGTGCGGGTGATCTCCACGCTCGTGGTTCCTGACGCAGGATCGGTCGAGGTCTTCGGCGTCGACGCCGTCAGGCACCCGAAGAAGGTGCAGCGCAGCATGAACCGGGTCAGCGTCGAGGCGAGCTTCTTCAAGAAGATGTCGGCGATGGAGAACCTGCTCTACGGGGCGAAGCTCTACGGCGTCACCACCGGCGAGGCGCGGCCGAAGATAAAGGAGATCTTCGAGAACATCGGCTTCGCCCACAAGCGGGCAACGGAGCCTATGGAGCACCTGAGCCGCGGGATGCAACAGAAGATAGCCCTGGCGAGGGCGCTCCTCACGAGCCCCGTCCTGATGCTCCTCGACGAGCCGACGACGGGCCTCGACCCGCGCAGCAAAAAGGACGTGCAGGTCTTTATCCAGCGGATAAAGGAGGAGCACGACTCCTCGATCCTGCTGTGCACCCACGACATGGGCGAGGCCGAGGAGCTCTGCGACCGGGTCGGCATCATGGTGGACGGGAAGATCCTGGCCCTCGAAGAGCCGGAGAGGCTCAAGGAGCGCTACGCGACCAACGGGCGAATACCCACCCTGGAGGAGGCGTTCATGACCGCGACCGGCTACTCCGTGGAGGAAGCCAGCGCGGAGAAGGAGTAAGGAGATGAGGGGCACAATGAAGCCCCTGTGGCTATCCGAGATGGTGGCCGTCTGGGGCTACGTACAACGCAATTACTTTCTGACCAAGCGCTACTTTATGTGGGAGGTGGTCTGGCTCGTCTACGTGACGATCAACGCCATGGCCATCACGCCATCACCTA
>JADDPU010000145.1 GCA_016781725.1 Rubrobacter sp.
GCCGTCTAGAGGTATCCTAGATCATTCCGCCCAACCTCGTCGGGCCTGACGATCTGCCCACCTCCTCGGCAGGGGCTTGATCGCCGAGGTTGCGGCGTGGGCTCCTGCGCTCTACAGTCGAGAATATTCCCGGTGATGCGGCGGGCGATACTCGACCTACACCACCGCGGCGTCACCGCCAGGAGCTGACGACGAAGCGCCTGTTCTGGTCCCTCGCCCCCGCCAGCACGCCGCCGAACGAATCGCCCGTCATAGTCGTGGGCAGAGCCTCGTAAGCTCCAGGATCGTGGGCGCGAGGTCGGGGGCTGTGGTTATCGCCTGCCTGCGTCCCGGCGCAAGGCCAGGACCACGCACCATAAGGGGCACGTTCGTAAGCTCCTTGTAGAGCGGGGACCAACCCACGGTCAGTAGCCAGGACTCGGGGAGCCATTCGGGCACCACGGAGCCCTCGGCCACGGCGGCCCCCGGGTCGTGCACCCACTCGGCCTTGCCGAAGTAGCCGTGCTCGCCGAAGTAGAAGCCGTGGTCCGAGAGGAAGAAGACCCACGTGTTCTCCGTGAGGCCCAAAGCGTCGAGCTTGGCGAGCAGTCGCGCTCCAGGGTCCCGGGCCGGCGGTTCTTGTTTTCTGTCTCTGCCGTCTCTAGAATGCCCCCTTGCAGGCGAGTAACAGGGCCCAAGGAGGGGGATGACCAGGTCCTGCACGGGGGTCGCTCGGCGCGTCGGGCGCCTAGGGCTGAGGCATGTTAGCGGAGGGTGTTTCGAAGAGACGGGACGCTGTGGTTACGCGCTGCCGTGCGAGGTGGCGCCGGCGGTAGGGCTGGGGCGGCAGGATGAGCGAGGAGGCCACGTACTCGCCGCGGGCAGCCTTGGCCGCTGAAGGTTCGCGAGCGCCTAGTGCCTGGTAGTCCGCCTACGGCGGTGGTCTTGCCTGGGGCGGCGAGGGGCGCTCTAGTCGAAGACCCCCGTGGGGAGCTACCCGCGGGGGTCTTCGCGCCGCGGTAAGAGAGAGCGCTGCCGGGAGGAGCCTTTATGAAACGCAACAAGATCGTATCCGTCGAGGACGCAGCCCGCGTGGTCATGGACGGCGACACCGTCGCCACGAGCGGCTTCGTCGGCATCGGGTTCCCCGAGGAGCTCGCCCTCGCCCTCCAAGAACGCTTCGAGAGGACGGGCTCCCCGCGGGACCTCACCCTCGTCTACGCCGCCGGCCAGGGCGACGGCAAAGACCGGGGCCTCAACCACTTCACGGCCCAGGGGATGGTCAAGAGGATAGTCGGCGGGCACTGGGGGCTCGTGCCGGGCCTCGGGAAGCTCGCCCTTGAGAACAAGATAGAGGCCTATTGTCTCCCGCAGGGTGTGATCTCCCACCTGTTCCGCGAGATCGCCGGGGGCCGTCCCGGGGTGATCTCGACCGTCGGCAAGGGGACCTTCGTCGACCCGCGCCTCGAGGGCGGCAAGATGAACGAGGTAACTACCGAGGACCTCGTCGAGGTCTTGGAGCTCGACGGCACGGAGTACCTTTTCTACAAGTCCTTCCCCATAAACATCGCCCTCCTGCGCGGCACCACAGCCGACGAGGAGGGGAACGTCACGATGGAGAGGGAGGCCTTGACGCTCGAGAACCTCTCCATGGCCCAGGCGGTCAAGAACTCGGGAGGGATCGTGATCGTTCAGGTGGAGAGGGTGACCACAGAGCGGATCTTGAGCCCGCAGGCTGTGAAGTTGCCGGCTGCCCTGGTCGACTGCGTGGTGGTCGCCCGCCCAGAGAACCACATGCAGACCTTCGGGGAGGCCTACAACCCCGCCTACACGGGGGAGATAAAGATCTCCGCCGACAGCATCCCGCCTATTCCCTTAAACGAGCGCAAGGTAGTGGCGCGGCGGGCTGCTATGTTCCTGAAGATAAACGCCGTGGTGAACCTCGGGATAGGGATGCCCGAGGGCGTCGCCTCGGTCGCCAACGAGGAGGACATCCTCGACCTCATCACCCTGACCGTCGAGCCAGGAGGCTATGGGGGCATCCCGGCCGGGGGGCTCTCGTTCGGGGCGGTAGCCAACGCGCAGGCGATCACCGACCAGCCCTACCAGTTCGACTTCTACGACGGGGGCGGCCTGGACCAGGCCTTCCTGGGTATGGCCGAGGTGGACGGCGAGGGGAACGTGAACGTCAGCCGGTTCGGGACTAAGCTCGCCGGGGCCGGCGGGTTTATCAACATCAGCCAGAACGCGAGGACCGTCTACTTTCTCGGCACCTTCGCCTCGCGCGCGCAGATAGAGATACGGAACGGGAACCTGAGGATAGCCGAGCCCGGCAGGAGCAAGTTCGTCGAGCGGGTGGGCCAGGTCACCTTCTCCGGCGAGTACGCAAGAAGGCGCGGCCAGACCGTCTACTACATAACCGAGCGCTGCGTCTTCAAGCTCACCGAAAAGGGGCTCGAGATCGTCGAGATAGCACCTGGGGTCGTGCTCGGCCGGGATATCCTCTCCCAGATGGCCTTCAGGCCGCAAGTGCCCGACGACATACGCTCGATGGACGCCCGGATCTTCCAGGAGGGGAGGATGGGCCTCAGCGAGAGCTCGCCGATGAGCCTCGACGACCGCGTCTCCTACGACGCCGGGAACAACGTGGTCTACGTGAACTTCGAGGGCATGAGCCTCGAGACGGAAGGGGACGCCGACAAGCTCGCGGATTACCTCGACCGTTACTTCTCGAAGCTCGGGCGCAAGGTGCACGTGGTCGTCAACTACGACAACTTCGACCTGGGCCCGGCCGCCCGGGACACCTTCTTCGCGATGGTCAAGCACAACGAAGACCGCTACTTTCTCTCCTCGACCCGCTACTCCACCGACGCCTTTTTCAGGCACCAGCTCGGGGAGGATTTCGCCGAGGCGGACCTGGGGCAGCGCATCTACCACAACTTCGACGAGGCAAGAAAGAGCCTGCGGGTGAGGGACCT
>JADDPU010000252.1 GCA_016781725.1 Rubrobacter sp.
CCACGAGTACCTTGGCCTCTCCGCTGGCCTGGACTTCGAGAGCAAGGTCCTGGTCAAGGAGGATGCCCCCGAACTGCTCAGCAGGGAGCTCTCTTCCCCGCGCTGGGAGCCGAGGGTCCTCTCGATGAGCGGTGTCACCGACCCCTACCAGCCCGTGGAGAAGAAGCTGCGGATAACGCGCCGCTGCCTCGAGGTCCTCGCCGAATTTCGCAACCCCGTGGTCATAGTCACCAAGAACCACCTGGTCACGAGGGATCTTGATCTACTCTCCGAGCTGGCCCTCCACGACGCCGCCGCGGTCGCCGTCTCGCTGACCACCCTCGACGACGACCTGCGGCGCGTGATGGAGCCGCGCACCTCGAGGCCCGTCCGCAGGCTCCTCGCCGTCGAGAAGCTCGCCGCGGCCGGCATCCCGGTCGGGGTGATGACCGCGCCCGTGATCCCCGGCATAAACGACCACGAGCTGCCGGCCCTGCTCTCCGCGGCCGCCGAGTCCGGCGCGAGCTTCGCCGCCTACGTCCCCGTGCGCCTGCCGGGCGCCGTCGCGCCACTCTTCGAGGACTGGCTGGAGCGCCACTTCCCCGACAGGAAAACGAAAGTCCTCAACCGCATCCGCTCGATGCGGGGCGGGAGGCTAAACGACCCGGAGTTCGGCTCGCGCATGAGGGGCTATGGCGTCTTTGCCGAGCACATCGACAGGCTCTTCGACCTGGGATGCCGGCGGGCCGGGATCGGGCGCGGACGCTTCCCGAAGCTCTCGACGGCGGCGTTCCGCGGGACCGGAGGGTCGCAACCCTCCCTCTTCGACTAGCCTCTCTTCCCGTTCACCCCGTACTCCAGGCCGTCGACGAGCGCCTGCCAGGAGGCCTCGATGATGTTCTCGTCTACGCCGACGGCACCCCAGACGCGCTTGCCGTCGGTCGAGTCTATGAGGACGCGGGTGGTGGCGGCGGTGGCGCGGTGCTCATCCAGGATGCGGACCTTGTAGTTGGAGAGGTGGATCTCCTTGAGCTCCGGGTAGTGGGGTCCTATCGCCTGGCGTAAGGCTCTGTCGAGCGCGTTCACCGGGCCGTTGCCCTCCGCCGTGGAGATGACCCGCTCGCCCTTGACGGAGAGCTTTATCGTCGCCTCGGTCGTCGTCTCGCCGCCGGCGCGCTTCTCAGTGATGATCCTGAACGTCTCTAGCTCGAAGAGCGGCCTATCCTCCCCGGTGGTCCTCCCGATGAGCAGCGCCAGCGAAGCGTCCGCCGCCTCGTAGTGGTAGCCCTCGTACTCCCGCCGCTTTATGGCGGCGAGCACGTCGGTGACGTCGCCCGCGTCGAGACCTAGCTCCTCGGCCTTGGTCCTGATGGAGTTCTTGCCGGAAAGCTCCCCGACGGGCGTGCGGCGCACGTTGCCAACCAGCTCGGGTGCTACGTGCTCGTAGGTCGCGGGGTCCTTGGAGATGCCGTCGACGTGGAGGCCGCCCTTGTGGGCGAATGCGCTCCTGCCCACGTAGGGCCTGTGCGTGTCGGGTGTGAGGTTCATGAGCTCGGAGACGTAGTTGGAGACCTCGGTGAGCCGCCGCAACCTCTCGTCTTCCAGCACCTTTACGCCCATCTTCAGCTGCAGATTGGCGATTGTGGTGATGAGGTCGCAGTTGCCGCAGCGCTCCCCGACGCCGTTGATGGTCCCCTGCACGTGAGTCGCCCCCGCCTCGACCGCCGCCAGGGCGTTGGCCACCCCGCAGCCGCCGTCGTTGTGGGTGTGGATGCCTATCTCTACCTCCGGGAGCTCCCGCACCGTCCGGGCCACCACGGCCTTGAGCTCCGTAGGGAGCGTCCCGCCGTTCGTGTCGCAGAGGACGAGCGTCGTCGCCCCGGCCCCGGCGGCCGCCCGCAAGAGCGCTAGCGAGTACTCGGGGTCGTCGCGGAAGCCGTCGAAGAAGTGCTCGGCGTCGAAGATCACCTCCTTGCCCGCCGCGGCGAGGTACGCCACCGTATCTCGTACGGACTCGAGGTTCTCCTCGGGGGTGGTCCTGAGGACCTTCTCGACGTGCAGCCGCCAGCCCTTGGCGACGATGCAGGCCACGGGTGCCGAGAGGGAGGCCAGGAGGGTCACCGCGGGGTCATCCTCGGCCCTCCCGTTCGGGCGGCGGGCGCGGGTGAAGGCGACGAGCCTCGCGTTTCGTAGCTCCGAGTCGTCGAAGCCCTCGAAGAAATCCAGGTCCTTCGGGTTGGAGGCGGGAAAGCCGGCCTCGATGTAGTGGAGCCCAAGGGCGTCGAGCTCGCGGGCTATCCGGATCTTGTCCTCCGTCGTGAGGCTCACGCCCTCGCGCTGGGTCCCGTCCCTTAGCGTCGTGTCGAACAGCTTTATGCTCATGCCACGCCCTCTCCCGCCGCTACCCACCTGCTCACGGCCCTCGTTACCTCCTCGGTAGTCTTGCTCCCGCCTAGATCGGCGGTCAGGTAGTGCGCCTCCAGCGAGACCGAGACGCCCTGCTCTATGGCCTCGGCCACGTCCGGGCGGCCTAAAGAGTGGCGGAACATCATCGCAGCGGAGAGGATCGCCGCGTAGGGGTTGGCCTTGCCCTGCCCCGCTATGTCGGGGGCCGAGCCGTGGACCGGCTCGTAGATGCCGGGAGAGTTCGGCCTCCCGAGGGAGGCGCTCGGGAGCATCCCCATAGAGCCGGGGAGCATCGCGGCCTCGTCGGATAGGATGTCGCCGAAGAGGTTCTCGGTCAGCAGGACGTCGAACCTTTTGGGGTCCCGGATCAAGAACATAGCCGCGGCGTCGACCAGCACGTGGTCCAGCTCGACCTCGGGGTACTCTTCCGCCACCTCCACGACTACCCTCCGCCACAACCGGCTGGTCGCCATCACGTTGGCCTTGTCCACGCTGGTCACGCGCCGCTTGCGGCGCCTGGCCGCCTCGAACGCCACCCTCGTCACCCGCTCGATCTCCTCGCGCGTGTACACGCTGAGGTCGCTCGCCCTCTCCTCGCCCTCCTCCTTCTCCCCGAAGTACGCCCCGCCGGTCAGCTCCCTGACTATGAGGATGTCGACCCCCTTTACGACCTCCTCTTTCAAGGTCGAGGCCGAGAGGAGCGCGGGGATCGCGGCGACGGGCCGCAGGTTGGCGAAGGCACCCAGGTGCTTTCTCAGCTTGAGTAACCCGGCCTCCGGGCGGACGGCGCCCCCGTCGAACGCGGGGTCGCCGACGGCGCCGAGCAGGACCGAGTCAGAGGCGCGGGCGGCCTCCAGGGTCTCGTCCGAGACTGGCTCGCCCTCGTCTCTTATCGCCACGCCCCCGATCTTGCGCTCCTCGTAGCGCACCTCGATGCCGAAGTGCTCGGCGGCCACGTCTACGACCTCGCGCGCGGCCCCGACCACCTCGGGGCCGATGCCGTCGCCGGGGAGCAGCAGTATCTCGAACGAGCTTCGCATATATCCTGGTCCTCCTAGAACTCCGGCCTCGACGCCAGCCACTCCCACCCGCCGGGACCTAAAGCGCCAGCAAGCAACTCCCCGGCCCGACCCTCCCCGACTACCTCCTTCTCCTCCCTGAGCGCACGGAAGAGGCGCCTTAAGAACCCTTCCCCGAACCTCTCGAGCGCCGCCGCGCCGAGCGCGAGCAGCAGGTTCTGGAAGGACATCTGCTCCGCGGCACCCGCCGGTCCCCTGAAGCCCCGCACCGTAAAGCCCGGTTCGCGGTCGATCCTCGAGAGATGCTCCTCTAGCGGCAGCCCCACCCTGCGCGCGACGGCCACGGACGCGGCCTGCGGGACGAACTCCCCGAGCCAGGCGGGAGCCCTCACGACCTCGCCCCGGAGCAGGAAGGCGTGCGCCAGCTCGTGCCAGACGGTGAGCGGTAGCGTGGCCTGCGTGCGCGGCTTGAAAACCCCGGAGAGCGTCTCGGGCAAGACGAGCGCGGGGGGCTCGACGGAGCGGGTGAAGTAGGGGAGGCCCGGCGGGTAGGGGTGTGCGGTCTCGCGCGGCGCCCCCCGCCAGTCCTCGTCCGCCACGACGAGGGCGGTTAGCTCCGGCGGGTCCTCGCCCAGGATCTTTGCGAGCGCGCCGGAGCCGCGGTCGAGGTAGCCTCCGACCCCCCGCGCAAGCCCGGCCAGCCGCGGGGCGTGGAGGACCGGGACCTCGCCCTTTAGGCGCTCGTAGCCCGGCGGCGAGGCGTCCCTCTTCGCCGGGGTCGCTACGGCGCTACCGTCGCGTCCCACGCGGTCCTCACCCCGCCGGCCGTGTAGACGTTCACGGCCCGCACGTAGGCGCGGGCGGCGGCCTCGACCACGTCCTGGGAGAGGCCGCGCCCGGCGTACTCGCTGCCTTCGAACTCCACCGAGACGCGTACCTCCCCGAGGGCGTCCTTGCCGCCGGTGACGGCGTCGATGCGGAAGTCCGTCAGGCGGCCCTTGATATTCGTGGCGGCGTCTATGGCACGGAAGACGGCGTCGACGGGGCCCTCGCCCTCCGCCTCGGCCTCGAAGGTGCCGCGCTCGGCGTGGGAGATGGTGACGGCGGCCCGGCTCTGGCGGCCCGTCGCCGCGACGACCCTGAACGACTCGAGCACGAACTTGCCCTCGAAGGAGCCTACCTCGTCGGCGGCGATGGCCTCGAGGTCCGCGGCCGTGACGGTCTTTTTGTGGTCGGCTATCTCCTTGAACCGCGCGAAGGCCCGCTTGAGGGTCTCGCCCTCTATCACGTAGCCGAGCTCTTCGAGGGCGTCTTTGAGGGCGTGGCGGCCAGAGTGCTTGCCGAGGAAGATGTTGGTGCCTTCGAGCCCGATGTCCTTGGGAGTCATGATCTCGAACGTCCGCCGGTCCTTCAGGACGCCGTCCTGGTGGATGCCGGACTCGTGCAGAAAGGCGTTGCGCCCCACGACCGCCTTGTTCGGCGGCACCTCGTAGCCTGTGATGTTGGAGACCATGCGGCTCGTGTTTGCGAGCTGGTTCGTCCTCACGCCGACCTCGACCCCGTAGTGGTCGCCGCGCGTGGCGAGCGCCATCACTACCTCCTCCAAGGAGGCGTTCCCTGCCCGCTCCCCGATGCCGTTCACGGCTACCTCGATCTGCCCGGCCCCGACCTCGACCCCCGCGAGCGAGTTCGCGACCGCCATCCCGAGATCGTCGTGACAGTGCACCGAGAGGACGCGTTCGGCGAGTTTCGGCACCCGCTCCTGGAGCTCGGTAAGAAACCTCGCAAACTCCACAGGCGTCGTATAGCCGACCGTGTCGGCGATGTTCACGACGTCCGCGCCGGCCTCCACGGCCGCGGCGACCACCTCGGAGAGGAAGCCTATGTCGGTGCGCGTGGCGTCCATCGGGGAGAACTCCACGTTCTCGCAGAGGTTCTTGGCGAACGCGACGGCCTCGCCGGCTCTCCGCAGGATCTCCTCGCGGCTCGAGCGCATCTGGTGCTCGATGTGCAGGTCGCTTGTGCCGACGAAGGTGTGGATGCGCGGCCTCTCCGACCACTGCACGGCCTCCCAGGCCCGCTCGATATCCCTCTCGTGGACGCGGGCGAGCCCGGCGATCCTCGGCCCCTTCACCTCTGAGGCGATGCGGCTGACCGACTCGAAGTCCCCCTCGCTGGTAATGGGGAAGCCGGCCTCGATCACGTCAACCTTCAGCCTCGCGAGCTGGCGGGCTATCTCCACCTTCTCCTCCACCGACAACGAGATGCCGGGCGACTGCTCGCCGTCGCGGAGGGTGGTGTCGAAGATCTCTACTCGACGCATAACTATCTTCCTTCCTACGTTGGAACTGGATCTGAACTGCGGCTGTGAAAGGCTGGTGGCCGCTGGGCGCGCCCGGCTAGAGACCGGGACGGGTAATTCGCCCGGGGGCCACCCTGGTTAGTCGTAGGATGGTGAGAGAGGGATGCACGATGTGTTAGAGGCCCGCCTTCATGTGGGGCGGCAGTATCTCACTGCCGCGCCCCTTCCGCAACCTCGACGGCGACGGTCCAGTCGGCGTACTCGTCCCACCCGCCGCGCGCGGCCTTGAAGTACAGCTCCTGCAACCTCTCGGCCACGGGGCCGATGACGCCGCTCCCTACCGGCCGGTCGTCCACCTCGACGACGGGTGCTATCTGGAACCCCGTACCGCTGAGGAAGACCTCGTCGGCGGCGTAGAGCTCCGTCCTGCCGACCTCGCGCTCGATGACGGGCATACCGAGCTCCTTGTCGGCGAGCTCCATGACGGCCTCACGCGTTATCCCCTCCAGGATGTCGGCGGTGACGGGCGGGGTTATAAGCTGGCCCTTCCTCACGAGGAAGATGTTGGCCGCGCTCGCCTCTGAGACCTGGCCGTCCTGGGTGAGGAAGATCGCGTCGTCGTAGCCCGCGCGGTGCGCCTGGTCCACGGCCAGCGCCGTGTTGACGTAGGAGCCGGTGCACTTGGCGCGCGCGGGGATGGCGTTGTCCGGCGTGCGCCGCCAACTCGAGACGCAGACCTTGAGGCCCGTGAGCTCCACGTAGTTGCCCATCGGGACCGTGAAGATCGAGAGCTCAGAGTCGCCTTTGAGGTTAACCCCGACGGACTGGGCGGCCTTGTACGCCAGCGGCCTGATGTAAGTGTCCTGGCGCGGGGCGTTGCGCCTGAGGATCTCGAGCGTGATCTCGCACAACTCGTCCACGGTGTTCGGGAGGTCCACCCGCAACAAACGGCAGGACCTCTCGAACCGCTCGTAGTGCTCGCGCATCTTCAGGACCTGCAAGGTGCCCCGCTCCTCGCTCCAGTAAGCCCTGATGCCCTCGAAGACGCCAGTGCCGTAGTTGAGGGCGTGGGTGGCGGGGGAGAGGCGCACCTCGCCCATCCTGATCAGCTCGCCCCCGTGGTAGCACCACTCCGCATCGGAAGCGGCGAACGCCTTGCGACTCATAGGTTCTCACCTCCCGTCGGGGCCGCCGCCGGGGCTTCCACGCCCTCGGCCGCAAGGGCCCGCAGCTCCGCCCCGACCTTCTCGACCTGCAACTGCGATTCCCTGCGGCGCATCGCCAGAAAGCTCGACCCGCCGGCCTGGTTCTCGAGCACCCACTCTTTGGCCCACTTGCCGGTCTGGATGTCCGAGAGGATGGTGCGCATCCTCTCCTTGGCGGCTTCGTCTATGATCTTGGGCCCCGCGGTGTAGTCGCCGTACTCGGCTGTGTTCGAGATCGAGTAGCGCATCCCGGCGAGGCCGCCCTCGTAGATCAGATCTACTATCAGCTTGAGCTCGTTGACGCACTCGTAGTACGCGAGCTCCGGCTGGTAGCCGGCCTCGACCAGCGTGTCGAACCCTGCCTTCAAGAGCGCCGTCAGGCCGCCGCAGAGGACAGCCTGCTCGCCGAAGAGGTCGGTCTCGGTCTCCTCGGCGAAGGTTGTCTCGATGATCCCGGCTCGCCCGCTGCCGATGCCGCGGGCGTAGGAGAGGATCACGTCCCTAGCCTGCCCCGAGGCGTCGTTCTCGACGGCGAAGAGCGAGGGCATCCCCTTGCCCTCGACGTAGAGCCTTCTGAGCACGTGGCCCGGGCCTTTCGGGGCGACGAGGCCCAGGTCCACCTCGGGTGGAACCACTATCTGGTTGAAGTGGATGTTGAAGCCGTGGGCGAAGAGCATGAGCATCCCCTCGGAGAGGTTGGGCTCGACTTCGGCCTTGAAGACCGCGGGCTGCTTCTCGTCTGGCAGGAGCATCATCACCACGTCGGCGTGGGAGACGGCGTCTGCGATGGTCATGACCGAGAGGCCCTCCTGCTCGGCCTTGGGCCAGCTCCCCGAGCCCTCGTAGAGCCCGACCGTTACGTCGCAGCCCGACTCTTTCAGGTTAAGGGCGTGGGCGTGGCCCTGGCTGCCGTAGCCTAAGATCGCCACCTTTTTGCCCTTGATCTCGTCCCCGATATCTCCCTCGCGGTATACCCGTGCCATCTAAACCCCTCCCAAAGACTCGCCCGCCGGCCTGGCGACAGGCCCGAGCCTTACCGTCTCTTCTACTCCGTCGCCTAAAGAGGCCAGAAACCCCTCGATCTTCTCAGGCTCCCCGGAGGCCACTACCGTCCCGCCGCTCTCGTGCGCCCCCACGCCAGCGCGCTCGGCGGCTTTGCGCCAGTCGCCCGTCGCGCGGAGCAGGACTACCTCGGTGGCCTCGGCGGGTCCCGCCTCGTGCACGTCTTCGAGGGCGACGATGAGCGACGTGTAGCGCAGCGCGGACTCTGGCGGGCAGTCGAGGACGATGGTGGCGCGCATGCCGTCCCTGTCGCGTCCGAGCGTAAAGCCTGCTACGGGCATCCGCTTGTTCTGCAGCGTCATCAGAAAGCGGTTGAGGGCGAGCATCCCGCCGGTGAAGCGGACCTCGATGGTGTTCGGGGCCACGCTTGTGGCGGCCTCGGCGGGGCTAGGCGCCATCTTCTTCGATCATCTCGTTGACGCTCATCCCGCTCGGGATCATGGGGTAGACGTTGGCCTCGGGGTCGATGTGGAAGTCCAGGATGGTGCATCCTTCCTGCTCCTGCGCCCACTTTACGGCCGCCTCGATGTCGTCCCCCTCGCGCACGGTGCGCCCTGAGAGGCCGTAGGCTGCGGTCAGTTGCTCGTAGTCTGGGCCCGTTATGGGCGTCTCCGAGTAGCGGCGGTTGTGGAAGAACTGCTGCCACTGGCGGACCATCCCGAGGTAGCCGTTGTTGAGGACGGCCACCTTTATGTTCAGCCCGAAGTCCCTGATGGTGGCGAGCTCCTGGATGTTCATCTGGAACCCGCCGTCTCCGGCGACCACCCAGACCGGCTCGTCGGGGTAGGCGAAGGCCACGCCCATCGCCGCCGGGAGGGCGAAGCCCATAGTGCCGAGGCCGCCGCTGGTTATGTGGCTGTTCGCCTTGGTGAACTCGAAGAACCGCGCTGCCCACATCTGGTGCTGGCCGACGTCGGTGACGAGCCTGAGCTCGGGACCGGCGGCGCCCTTGATGGCGCGCATGATCCTGATGGGCCCGTGCTCGTCCTTCGCCGACTCCTCCCTGCGCCGCTCAGGTTCCTGGGCGCGGGAGATCTCCTCCCGCCACGCCGCGCAGCCTTCGCTCCTGGTTTCGTCGAGGTGCCCGAGGATGGAGCGCATAGCGGCCTTCGCGTCGGCGGCGATGCCGACCGTCGGCTTCACTACCTTGCCGAGCTCGGAGGGGTCGACGTCTATGTGGATTATCTTCGCGTTCGGGGCGAACTTGTGGGCCGCGCCCGTGATCCTGTCGTCGAAGCGCATCCCGACCGCGAACAGCAGATCCGAGCGGTCTATGGCCCGGTTCACGCTGGCCTGCCCGTGCATCCCGGGCCAGCCGATATACAGCGGGTGGTCTTCGGGGAAGGCGCTGATGCCGAGCAGCGTAGTGACCACCGGGATGCCGGTCCTCTCGGCGAGCAGCCGAAGCTCCATCTCGGCCCCCGAGAGCGTGACCCCGTGGCCCGCCAGGATGATCGGTCGCTTCGCGCTCCTCAAGAGCATCGCCGCCCGCTCGAGCCCCGGCGACTCGACCGGCGGCGGGGCCTCGCGCAGCCTCCTGTAGCCGTTGTCGTTGCAGGCTGCGAACTGCACGTCCTTGGGCACGTCGACGAGGACGGGACCGGGCCTGCCGCTGCGCGCGATCTCGAACGCCCGCCGCATCGTCGGGTAGAGCTCGTCCGGGTCCTCGACAAGGAAAGAGTGCTTGGTGAAGGGCAGCGTCATGCCCATCACGTTGGTCTCCTGGAAGGAGTCCTTGCCGAGGGCTGGCCGGCCGACCTGACCGGTGATCGCCACTAGCGGCACGGAGTCCATCTGCGCGGTCGCAAGCCCCGTAACGAGGTTCGTGGCCCCGGGGCCGCTCGTCGCCACGGCCACGCCTACCCTTCCCGTCGCCCTGGCGTAGCCGTCCGCGGCGTGGGCCGCGGCCTGCTCGTGGCGGGTGAGGATGTGCCTCAAGGGGTAGTCGGGGAGGGCGTCGTAGAAAGGCATGATCGCGCCCCCCGGGTAGCCGAAGAGGTACTCGACCCCCTCGTCCAGTAGCGCCTCGCACATGGCCTCGCTGCCAGTGCGCGGCTTGTATTCGATGTTGAAAGCTGTGTTTTCCACGGTTTTACCCCATTCGCAAGAGAATTTCGTCTCGACCTTGCCGAAGAACGGGCCTGCCCGTCTTGCGGCTCTAGGCGGACCGGAGAGCGCCGTCCCGGCCCGCCCGGCTAATTAGTCGTAGGGCGGACGGTACGGCTACCGTGGGTACTCGTGGGTGAATGGGGGGAGCGAGCAGGCGCGCGGCCTCGAGCCCGAGACCCGAGATCTCTCTCTGCCCTGCCTCAGAAACCCTTGACAAGAGTTCCTCTCGCTCGCCTACAAGTGTCCGAAGGTTATGACACCTTGTAGCCGCTTGTCAAGGCTGGAGGCTCGAACGGCGC
>JADDPU010000217.1 GCA_016781725.1 Rubrobacter sp.
CTCTCTCTTGTGCTATCCAGGGGTCGGGCCTGTTTGGCGCGGCGTGTAATGCCACCGACCGCTCGCGCCCATTCCTACGTGGTCTTCACGATCACACGAGGTCCGGACGCGACGGGTTCCCAGGGGCCGCAAGCCGTTGGGCGGGTGCGATTATCCGGGAGGACTTCACGTCGAGCAGGCCGAGGGGCGTGAGCCGCAGGGTCGGCAGGAAGTCGCAAGTCAGGAAGAGGAGCGTGTAGAGGATGTCGTGGTGCTCGTAGCCTGCCTCGGCCACCGCCTTCGAGAGCCTTCGGTTGTGCTCGACGACCTCGGCGAACGAGAGGTCTGACATCATGCCCGTGATAGGAAGACCGAGCTCGAAGACCAGCTCTTTACCCTCGAAGATCACGATGCCCCCGCCGAGCTCTCTGACGCGCCGCGCGGCGAGGGCCATGGACCCGGGATGCCTCCCGAGGACTAGCAACTGGGTGGTGGTGTTGTAGGTGCTGGCCAGCCCATCGAGATCTGGCGCAAACCCGGAGACGAGCGAGCGCGAGATCCAGGCGCCCTCCCGGTCCACGAGCGCGGCGTGTAAAATCCCGCTTCTTTCGGGCAGGAGGGCCGATCCGTTCTCCACCCGCGCGTCCCTGCGTTCGGAGATCACGGCGGATCTTAGGTGTATGACCGGGGCCTCGGCGCCGGACGCTCTTTGCGGGTAGATCTCGGGGTCTGCGAGGTCCAGGCCCGATGCGAAGCCGGGCCGGCTTCCGTACGAGCCCCAGTCTATCTCCGGGAGCTGAGCGCGAAGCTCGCCCCTCTCGGCCACCACGCGCCCCCGCGTGATGACCGTCCGCGGACGGAACGAGGCCAGGTCGGGGAGGAGCAGGATGTCCGCGCGGCGGCCTATTCCGAGGCCGCCTACCTGGCCGTCTATCCGGAACAGCGTCGCGGGGTTTATGGTCACCATCTGCAGCGCCTGCATCGGCGGCACGCCGTTCTCGACGGCCACGCGGAGCATACCGTCAACTAGCCCGCTATCGGCGACGAACTCGGGGGCCGGGCCGTCTGTGGTCATGATGAGCCGCTGCGTGCTCACGCCGTCCTCGGTCACCGCGCGGAGCAGCTCGGGCAGGTCGGGGCGCAGGGAGCTGTTGCGGAGCATCGTCCAGATGCCGAGCCGCAGCCGGTTAAGGACCTCCCTCTTCGTTATGGCCTCGTGGTCGGCGTCTATCCCGGCCGCGGCCACGGGCTGCAGGCGCGCCTCCGAGGCGCCCCCGGTGTGGCCGTCGATGATCTTGCCGAGGGCCTTCGTCGCACGGATACCGGAGATCAAGGCCGGCTCCCCCGCCGCCAACGCCGGCCAGCGCGTCACCTCTGCGGTCCCAACCACATCGTCGCGCCGGAGGAGGGGCTCGACCCTCTCCAGGGCGAACATCTCTTCCTCGCCAGGGAACTTCGCCTGGGAGGCAAGGCGCGCCATCCACAGGTAGAGGAGCGGGAGCTCCCGCAGGGCGTCGGCCATCGTGGCGAACCCGTCAGGACCCATCTGCATAAAGAAGAAGAGGTTGTCGGAGACGATGGTGGTCGTGCCGAGGGGGAGGACACCCTCGACGAGGCTCACGGGGTTGTAGAGGACCCAAGGGTGGAAGTGCGCCTCGAGGTAACCAGGGGCGACGATCATACCCCCCGCCTCGACGACCCGCGTCTCGGGGCCTACAGCAACCCGGTCCCCTTCGCCGACGTAGGCTACGCGTCCCCCGGTGACGGCGACGTCCCCACCGTGCAACTCGCCGGAGTACACGTTCGCTATCGTCCCGCCGCGCACCAGAAGGTCGGCGGGCCGCTCCCCGCGCGCCGTCTCGATGAGCCTCAGGTGTTCCTCGTAGCCGGTCTGCACGGCCTAGACCGCCCGGTAGCTCACCACGTCGCCGTCCGGTAGGCGCTCGGCTCTTCCCGCGTCGACGAGGTGTTCGAGGTGGGCGATGGTCTCTGCGAGCGCGAACCGGAGCTGGTGGTCGCTTAGGTCTTCGGGGAAGACCCGCCTGGCTACCTGGAAGGGGGTAGCCGGCTCCCCGTCGAAGGCAGCATGCATCACCGAGAGCCGCTCCTCGTGGTGCACCAGGAGCTCGTCTATACGCCCGTCGAGGTCGTGGAAGAGCGGCCCGTGGCCGGGGAAGATAAGGTCCGCGTGCAAACCCCGCAGCCCCCGCAGGGAGGCGAGGTAGCGCTCCAGAGGTCGCGGGGCGGTGTAGGTCCACAAGCCTATGTTCGGGGTGATGTGCAGCAGGAGGTGATCCCCGACGAACAAAAGACGCCTCTCCTCGTCGTGCAAGACGAAGTGGAAGTCCGAGTGACCCGGCGTGTGCACGACCCGCGCCCCGCTACCGCCGAGCTCGATCACCTCCCCCTGCTGCAGGGGGACGAGGTTCTCAGGCAAGCGGACCCCCAGCCGCGTGGTGCCGGCGGTCGCCCCGGCCGTCTGTGGGTCCATGCCGTTGCGCATCATGTACCTCGCGAACCCCTCGGTGCCCCTCTCGGGATCCCAGACGTATCTGGCGTTCTCGATCTCCCCCTCCAGCATGAAGACCGGCGCCCCGCTGCGCTCCTCGAGCCAGCGGGCCAGCCCGATGTGGTCGGGGTGGAGGTGGGTGACGATGATCCGCGACACGTCGCGCTCGAGGTTCAGCCCCAGCTCCTTCGCCCCCGACTCCCAGACCTCGCGGGCCTCCTGGTAGTCGAAGCCCGGATCTATGACCGTCCACCCGTCGGGGCCCTCGATCAGGTACGACGCTATAAACTTGAGCGGGAACGGCACGGGGAGCTTGAGCTGGTAGACGCCCTCCGAGGTGGACGAAACCTCCCCGATGGGCTGCGTGGCCAGGGGGGAAGGAGGGACGGGCCCGCTCACGAGAGACCCGCCCGGGACGGTGCAACGGGTTCACGCGTAAGGCGTGCGAGCGGTAGGGCTATCAGGGTGCCGCGACGGCTTCGCAGGTTCATCAGTCTCCTTTCGAGTCTTGGCGTAGAAAGCGGGCGAGCGCCACGCCCACCACGATCGCCCAGAACGCCGAGTTTATGCCAAGTATGGTCAGGTTCGAGGCCCCGACGAACAGGGCGATCCCGGCGGCCACAGTATGCCTGGTCCCGCCTACCGAGAGCCGCAGCGCCTGCAGGATCACGGGCAAGAGCGCCAGGCCTGCCAGGCTCAGGATCAGGGCGGGCGGCAGGGCCCTTATGAGGGAGACCGCGGTGGCCCCCACCAACCCGAACGCTATAAAGAAGACCCCCTGGGCGACCGTGGCGAGGTAGCGGTTCTCGGGGTCGGGGTGCGCCTCGGGACCCGCACACACGGCGGTCATCGGTGCTGCGATGTTCAGGCCGTTGCCGGCCAGGGGAGCGGTCAGGATCGAGCCGAGGCCGCTGAAGATCGTGATCGCGTTGACCGGCGGCCGGTAGCCGTTGGCCCAGAGTATCCCAACACCCGGCGCGTTCTGGGTCGCGACCGCAAGCAGGGTGAGCGGCAGGGCTATGGAGAAGAGGGCGGCGAGGTCGAACGAGGGCCAGACCAGCACCGGCTGCGAGAGCGAGAGGCGCACTTCCCCGACGTCGAACTGGCCGCCAACACCGGCCACCACGAGGCCGACCACGAGGGCGAGCAGAGCCGGCGGCAGCGCGGGGAGAAAACGGAAGGCGACGAGGTAGGCCGCGACCATGGCGCCCACAAGGAGCGGCTGCCCGGGCAGGGCTGCGAATACCTCGACCCCGAAGTGCAGCAGTATCCCCGCCAAAGCGCCCATTATGACCTCGTTCGGTATCCGCTCCATGGCGCTGTCGAAGAGCCCCGAGAGGCCCAGGAGCGCGACGAGCACCCCGGAGAGGAGAAAGGCCCCCACCGCCTCGGAGAGGCTGTACTCGGCGAGCACCGTCACGAGCAGGGCGCTCCCGGCGATCGGGAACGCGCCGCAGATGGGCTCGCGGTAGAGGTAGGCCAGGAGCAGACTGAGGAGGCCGCCGCCCACGTAGATAGCGAAAAACCACGAGTCGATGACCCCGGACGGGTACCCGGCGTTCGTGGCGGCCTGGTAGACAAGGAGCGCGGGGCCCGTGGCGCCGAGCAGGAACGCCACGAAGCCGGCACCCAGGGTAGAGACCCCCGTATGCCGCACCGTGTCCCGCAGGTTATAGCCAACCCCCCTCGGCGGTTCGGGACCCGTCAGGCGCATCCGGCGAGCCCTCTTAGCGGGCGTTCACGAACCGGCCCCCAGGACTAGCGGCGAGAGGTCGCGCACCGGGAGCTACTTGCCGGCGGTCAGGTAAGTAAGAATCGAGCGCTTGCACACTTCCCGGCACTCCGCGTGCCCCTTCTCCCAGTCCTGGGACTGTATCCACTGCGTGAACAGGCCATCCACCAGCGCCCGGACTACCGTCGCGCCTTCGCGGGCGTCTACCGCGTGGAAGAACCCCTCCTCCTGGCCGAGCCGGATGACCTCGGCGTAGAGGCCGTTGCAGATCTCGTGAAAGGTGGCGGCCACATCGGCGAACCTCTCGTTGCGTGCCGCATAACCCAAAAAATCGAAGAAGACCAGGTAGAACCTGCGGTTCGACTCGGGCCCAACGAAGATGGCGTCCACCATCGCCGCGACCTTCTCCTCGGCAGTATCCACCTCTTCGATGGCCTCGCGGATACGTCCGGCGACGCGCGCCAGCACCCAGCGCATCGTGAGGAGGATCAGGTTCTCCTTCGACTCGAAGTAGTAGGGGAGGATGGCTTTGCTCACCCCTGCCTCGTCCGCCACGTCCTGCAGGGAGAGGTGGCTCAACCCCTTCTCACCCATCACCTTGTAGGCGCTGCGTATCAGGTGCGCCTGTTTTGGCGCCAGCGCCTCGCCGTCGCGATCGGAGGCCTGGATCAAGGTGTCGGATTGCGCCACGCTCGTGTCACCCCTCTCTATCCACTCTCGCGAGCCGGGTCACCAGGGACAAATTCTCGCCGCGCCCCCCGGTGACCCGCCCTGAAGACGCGGCCCACACGGACCGATCCACCGTCGCCCTATTGTACAGCGATTGCAAGCTGTTACGACCTACCTGCTAAACTCCGGTTTGCGCTTCTCCATGAAGGCTCCTATCCCCTCCTTGGACTCCTCGCTCTCGAACAAGGGTTCCACGAGTTCCCGCTCGATCTGTAGGCCCTCCTTCAGGGGCCTGTCGATGCCCCGGCGCACGGCCAGCTTGATCGACCCGATCGCCCCGGCCGCGCCGGAGGCCAAACCCTCGGCGTACTTCACGGTCTCCTCTTCGAGCCGGTCGGCCGGGAACAGCCGGTCGAGGATGCCGAGCTCGTAAGCCTCCGCGGGTGAGAGCCTGCGGCCGGTGATCATGAGGTCGAGGGCCTTGGTGACCCCGATCAGGCGCGGCAGGCGCTGGGTGCCGCCGTTGCCCGGCAAAAGACCGAGCGTCGCCTCGGGCAGACCAAGGTAGTACTCGCCCTCCGCGCCGAAGCGCAGGTCGCACGCCAGGGCCATCTCAAGCCCGCCGCCCAGAGCCGTGGCCCCGATCTGGGCGATAAAGATCTTGGGCGTCTCGGCGATCCTGCCGAGGTTCTCGTGGGCCGTCCGGATCATCTCCATGTTCTGCTCGGTGGTGTTGGCGTTGAAGGCCTTGATGTCGGCCCCGGCGGAGAAGAACCGCTCGCTCGCGCTGCGGAAGATGACGGCCCGCGCCCCGTCGTCCCCGGCGGCCGCGTTAACGCAACCCCCGAGCTCCTCCATGAACGCGAGGTCGTAGCTGTTCGCCGGGGGGTTGTCGAGGGTGATGTACCCGACGTTGCCTTCCCTGGTGTACTCTACGGCCATACTTCCCCTCCCTCTACTGGATCCCCGCTCCCTCGTCCCCGGCGATGTCGAGGTCGCCCACTACCACCGACTTGGCCTCGAGGTAGTACTCGAGCGCCTCCGGGCCGTGCTCCCTGCCGATGCCCGAGTCCTTGACGCCGCCGAAGGGTAGCTCGTCGTAGCCGTAGTGGATCTGGTTCACCCACGTCATCCCGGCCTCGATCTCCTGGGCTGCCTTGTGGATGTTCCGGACGTTGTAAGTCCAGATGGACGAACCGAGACCGTAGCTCGAGTCGTTGGCGAGCTTCACCGCCTCGTTTATGTTGCTCACCCGGAAAACTGGCAAGAGCGGCCCGAAGGTCTCCTCTTTCACCACGCGGCTGTCGTGCGGCGCGTTCTCGACTATGGTCGGCGGGAAGAAGAAGCCCTTCTCGCCGTTGGCCTCGCCCTGGTAGGCGACCTTGGCACCCGCGTCCACGGCGCTCTGGAGCTGCTCCTCGAGCGCGTCGCGGTGCCTGGCGGCGTTGAGGGGACCCATCCTTATCTTCGGCTTCTCGGCCTTCTCTAGCCCGTTGCCGAGCTCGTAGCGGGAGACCCGCTTGACGAGGCTCTCCATGAACTCGTCGTAGACCTCGTCGAAGACGTAGACCCTCTTGGCGGCGAGGCAGGCCTGGCCCGCGTTGAAGAACCGTCCTATGTTGATGCCCTTCACGGCGTTCTCCACGTTCGCGTCGGGGCAGACGATGACGGGGTCGGACCCCCCGAGCTCGGCGGAGATACGCTTGAACTGCGGCGCCGCGACCTCCATGAGCCTGCGCCCCACCGCCGTGCTCCCGGTGAAGGCTACCCTCCGCACGTCCGGGTGGACTGCCAGAGCCTCCCCGACCTCCTTGCCGGGGCCGGTGACGACGTTGAGCACGCCAGCCGGCAGCCCCGCCTCCTGCATGAGCTCGGCGATCTTCAGCGTGGCCAGCGGCGTGGTGTTCGCGGGCTTGACCACGATGGTGTTGCCGCCGGCGAGGGCGGGGCCTACCTTCGTCCCCATAAGGGTAAGGGGGAAGTTGTAAGGCACGATCGCGGCGCAGACCCCGATCGGGCGCTTTATGACCATGCCGTAGCTAGTCCCGAAGGTGGAGGGCAACGGGGCGTAGGCGCCCCGAATCTTGCTAGCGAGGTCGGCGTAGAAGTTCAACCCGTGGAGAAAGTGGTGAAGCTCGCCCATCGCCTCCATCATCGGCTTGCCCTGCTCCTGGACTAGCAGCTTGCCGATCTCCTTGGCCTGCTCCTCTATCTTCTCCACCCCCGCGCGCATGATGGAGGCCCGCTCGTCGGGGTCCGTGGCTGACCACTCCTTGAGCGCCGACTTCGCAGCGGCTACCGCGGCGTCGACGTCCTCGGGACCGGCCTTCGGCACGGTCTCGATCTGCTCCTCCGTCGCCGGGTTTACGATCGGCATCTCCTCGCCGGACTTCGCCCCTACCTGCTCCCCGCCTATCAACGCCTGGGCCATGCTTAAACTTCTCCTTTCCCGATCTCGCTCATCGAATACTCGGGCCGCCCCATGTACTTGAGCCGCAAGGACTGGTACTCGCGGGCGGCCATCTCGACCCACTCGGAGGAGCTGCCCCCGAGGGACTTCTTGACCTTTGCCGGCACCCCTGCCGCCAGGACCTCGGGCGGGATCTCTTCTCCCTCCCTCACCACGCTCCCCGCTGCCAGCATCGCCCTGCTGCCTACCCGCGCGCGATTCAGGACGATGCTCCCCATCCCGATCAGGGCGCCGTCCTCGATCTCACACCCCTCCAAGAGCGACAGGTGCCCGACGGTTACGTTGGACCCGATGGTAGTCGGCAAGCTCTCGTTGGTGTGGATGACCGAGTTGTCCTGGACGCTCGTGCCGGCCCCGACGACTATCTTGTTGAAGTCGCCCCGCAACACGGCCCCGAACCACACGCTCGCCCCCTCCTCGACTACCACGTCCCCGATGAGGACAGCCGTCGGCGCGATAAAGGCGCCTTCGGCCACGCGCGGCACCTTGTCCTCGAACGCAAAGAGATGCGCCACCCCTTACCTCCCTTTGAACGAAGGGCGGCGCCGCTCGCGGGCGGCCCGCACGCCTTCTTTGTGGTCTTCGGTCCCGACCAGCAGGCTCTGGGCCAGGCTCTCCGCGAAGAGGCCGCTCTCCAGATCCACGCTGGCCGACAGGTGCAGCAGCCTCTTCGCGAGGCCGTAAGCCTGCGGGGCCCGCTTGAAGATGAGCCTGAGACTCTCTCTGGCTTCGTCCAGCAACGCTTCGTGCGGGACCACGCGGGTGACGAGCCCGTGCCGGAAAGCCTCGGAGGCATCGAGGTCCTCGCCGCCGAGCAGGACGTCCCGCGCCCGCGCCAGCCCGACTAGCTTGACCAGGCGCACGCACCCGCCGTGGCTCGGGATAAAGCCGATCATGCCCTCCCTGAAGAGGAACCGGGCGTTCTCGGAGGCGATTCTGAGGTCGCACGAGAGGGCGAGCTGGGTGCCTGCTCCGGTCGCCAGGCCGTTTATGGCAGCGACCACCGGCTTCTCCAGCCGCTCGATCGAGGAGACGAGGCGCGTCAACTCGTGGCTGTGCGCCCGGAACTCGGCAGGGTTCCAGTCTCTCTCGAAGCGAGACAGGTCGCCGCCGGCGGAGAAGGCCTCGCCGCTGCCGGTCAGGATGACGCCGCGCACCTCCGGGTCGCCCGCGGCGTCCGTGAAGACCCCGAGCAGCTCGGCCTGGACCGCTTCGTCTAGAGCGTTGCGCCGCTCGGGACGGTTCAGCTCGACGAGGAGCGTGCCCTCCTCGAGGGTGGTCCTAAGGCCGGAGGGGTCGGTCATCGCTTGATGACTTCGAACGGGCTGTTGCAGGTCCGGCAGATAAACGAGTAGACCATCAGGTGCGGGCCGTACTCGGAGATCTTCTCGACGCTGTCCGAGTCGCACCAGGGGCAGATCACACGCCCCTCTGGACGGTCGACCTCTTCAAACGACGCTGCAACTGGTTCCATTCGCTCCACGGCAGCTCTCCGTACTCCCATCTACCCTCGCTCTCGTTCCATTCGACAGGGACCTCCACGCCGCTCTCCTTGAGCAGGGGGACAACCCGGTCAAGGTACTTCTGGCGCATCTCCTCGTTGCCCATGCTCGCCAGCCTTTCGGCCTTTAGGGCCTCTATACCCTCCTCGCCGTCTGGCCCGAACCAGCAGAGCATCTCGGGGAACAGCTCGTTCACGCGCTCCTGGAAAAGGGCGCGGCCGCGCTCCTCGTAGGCGATCTGACGCACCAGGCTCTCGGCGTAGGCCGAGGTGAGCCTCTCCTCGTCGAGGATGCGGTGCGCCCTCCTTGCCAGCGCCTCGTACCGGGAGTTCTCGACGGACTCGAGCACTACGTTCACCGCCGGTCCCACGAGCGCGAGCGCCGCGACGACGTTGGCCCAGCTCGGCAACGGGTCGTCGAGGAAGCTCACCGAGTAGCGTCGCGCCCGGTCGATCTCGCCCTGGAGGCCCGTGGGCGTGTTGGGCCAGGGCAGCTCTTCGAGGAGCGGGTAGATCGCCCGCGATTGCCCGAGCTTGTCCTGCGTTATGGCGGCGCAGGCCGCGGTCGACTCGAGGAGTGGCCCGGCGTCGGCCCACTCCGAGACGCGGCGACCCAGAAAGTAGACGTTGTCGCCGATGACCGCGATCATGTTGACCAGCGCCGCCAGGGCCTCGTCGTTCTCGACTAGGAACTCCTGCGCCGCCCCGCGCCCCGGCGCTACCTGGTCGGTTCCCTCGGGACGCTCGCTCACACCTGCACCTCCGCTTCGCCCTCTTCGGTCTCCTTCTGGGCCCAGTAGGCCCTGCTCACCGGCACGAGCGACATCTCGAGCCAGTCCTCGCCGTAGCGCGCCAGGGCGAGCTTGCCCGCCTCCTCGTCGCCGGCGGCCTCGACCTCGCCCCTGTGCTCCAGGGGCTCGTCGTACTCCGTGCGCGCAAAGACTAGATACTTCTCCATCTCTCCCCTATTCCGGCCTGATGACCCGCACGATGGCCTCGCTCGGCACGACGAACATCTCGCGCCAGCGCCACTCGTCGTACATGAGGTGGGCGTAGACCGCGGCGTCCTTCGGCTCTGCGGCCCTGAGGTTGCCGTTGTGCCTCAGCGGGTTCTCCTCCCCCACCCGCGCCGTGAAGACCTCGTAGTTCTGGACCGGGCGCATCAGACGACCCCAACCTGCTTGAGCTGCTTTCTGCCAAGCGGCGTGATGTCCTTTCTCGACCAGGTCTCCCAGACGACCTCGATCTCTACCTCGTCGATCCCTTCCATCTCGAGGAGGCGGTCCCTGATGTCGTCCTGGATCATGTCCATCGCCGGGCATCCCAGGCAGGTGTAGGTCAGCTTTATCTCGGCCCTTGACCCCTCGACGCGTATGCCCCGGATTAGCCCGAGGTCCACGAGGCTGATCGGGTACTCAGGGTCGAGCACCTCCCGCAGGGCGT
>JADDPU010000147.1 GCA_016781725.1 Rubrobacter sp.
CCGGTGAACCTCGCCTCGCGCTTCTCGAAGAACGCGGCGACGCCCTCTTTGTGGTCCTGGGTGTACCCGCAGAAGGTCTGGCCCTCGGCCTCGCGTTCGAGGGCGGTCTCGAGGTCGCTCTCGAAGCTGGCGTAGAGGGAATGCTTGACCTTCCCGATCGCGGCGGTCGGCATCGCGGCCAGCCTCCGGGCGAGGGCCGCGGTCTCCTCCGCGAGCTTCTCGTCGGGGACTACCCTGTTCACGAGGCCGATCCCGAGCGCTTCCTCGGCCTCGACCGCGTCGCCTAGCAGGCTCATCTCCATCGCCCGCCCGAGGCCGACGACGCGGGGCAGGAAGAACGAGACCCCGGCGTCTGGCATCAGCCCGATCTTTATGAACGCCACCGAGAACTTCGCGCTCTCGGCGGCGACTCGCAGGTCGCAGGCGAGCGCGACCCCGACCCCCGCCCCGTAGACGGGACCGTGGAGCGCGGCGATCATGGGCTTCTCTATAGCTACCATCCGGCTCACCAGCCGGCTGTAGGTGCTCCGCAGGTACTCGCCGAGGTCGGGCTCGCCGTCGGCGCCCTCGACGATCCCCGCGAGATCTGCCCCGGCCGAGAAGCCCCTGCCCTCCCCCCGCAGGACGACGCAGCGGACCTCGTCGTCCGAAGCCGCCGCCTCGAGCGCGTCGTAGAGCTCCTCGTGCATCTCGCCGTCGAAGGCGTTGAGCTTTCTCGGACGGTTCAGGGCTACGTTCGCAACACCCGCGCTCTTCTCGAACAGGATAGTCTCGTACAAGGCGTGTCTCCTTCCTTGCGGGTAGAGCAACCCCGCCTACAGCTTTAACCCCGCCTACAGCTTTTCGGCGAGCTCGGCGAAGCGGTCCAGGGATTCCGGGTTGCTAAGAGAGTCGCGGCTCGCGGCCTCGTCGGGCGGGGTTCCCGAGAGGATCTTCTTGACCGGCACCTCGAGCTTCTTGCCGTTGAGGGTTTTTGGGATCTCGGGTACTGCGAAGATCTCGTTCGGCACGTGGCGGGGGGAGGTCCTCTCCCTGATGCTCCGCTTTATCCGGCTCTTCAGGTCCTCGTCGAGCTCCGCCTCCTCCTTGAGCACTACGAAGAGGGGCATAAAGGACTCGCCGCCTGGCTTCGCGATGTCCACGACGAGGCTCTCCGCGACCTCGTCCACCCCTTCGACGGCGGAGTAGATCTCGGCGGTCCCCATCCTGACGCCGCCGCGGTTGATGGTCGAGTCGGAGCGGCCGTAGATCACGGCGCCGCCGTGGGGCTTTATCCTGATCCAATCCCCGTGCCGCCAAACCCTTGGGTACACGTCGAAGTAGCTCTCGCGGTAGCGCTCGCCCTGCGCGTCGTTCCACAGGTACACCGGCATAGAGGGCATGGGCTCGGTGATGACGAGCTCACCCACCTCGTCCACAACGGGCTTGCCCTCGTCGTCGAAGGCCCGGACGGCCGCCCCGAGGGCGCGGGCCTGCAGCTCGCCGGTCCTGACCGGCAAGAGCGGCACCCCCCCGACGAAAGCCGTGCACAGGTCGGTGCCGCCGCTGGTCGAGTACAGCCAGAGGTCCTCCTTGACGTGCTCGTAGACCCACCCGAAGCCCTCTGGCGGCAAGGGCGAGCCTGTAGAGCCCACGCCCTTGAGCCCGGAGAGGTCGAAGTCCCGCCCCGGCTCTATTCCGGCCTTCATGCACGAGGTCAGGTAGCTCGCGCTGGTCCCGAAGTGGGTCATGCCGGTCTCCTCGGCGAACCTCCACAGCGCGTTCATGTCCGGGTGGCCTGGGCTGCCGTCGTAGAGGAGCAAGGTCGCCCCCGCCAGCAGACCGCCCACTAGCAGGTTCCACATCATCCAGCCAGTTGTGGTGAACCAGAAGAAGCGGTCCTCGGGCGAGAGGTCGAGGTGCAGGTGGGCCATCTTGAGGTGCTCTAGCAGGATGCCGCCCTGGCTGTGCACGATGGCCTTGGGCAGCCCGGTGGTCCCGGAGGAGTAGAGCACCCAAAGCGGATGGTCGAAGGGCACCGGCTCGAAGGCGAGCCCGGCCCCCTCGTTGCGCGCGAGCAACTCGTCCCAGAGCACCACCTGGCCGAGGTTGCTCGTGTCCGGCTCCTCGCTCAAATACGGCAGGAGGACTGTCTTCTCGAGGGTGGGGATCTCCGTTTGCAGCTTCGCGACGACGTCCGTCCTGTCGTAGTCCTTGCCGCCGTAGCGGTAGCCGTCGACGGCGAAGAGGACTTTGGGTTCGATCTGCTTGAACCGGTCCACTACGCTCCCCGCGCCGAAGTCCGGGGAGCTGCTCGACCAGATCGCGCCCAACGAGGCGCACGCCAGAAAGGCGACGACGGCCTCGGGGACGTTGGGCAGGTAGGCGACGACCCTGTCACCGCGCCCGACGCCCATCTCCTTGAGACCGGCCGCCGCGGCGGCTACCCTCTCGCGCAACTCGCGCCAGGTGGTCTGGCCCCGCGGCCTGAGCTCCGACTCGTGGACCAGCGCCGGCTCGTCCGGGCGGGCGTGGAGGAAGGCGTGCTCCGCGTAGTTGAGCTCGGCCCCGACGAACCACTCCGCCCCGGGCATCTCGCGCCGTCCTAGCACCCTCTCGTAGCCCTTCGAGGCCCGCACGCCGCAGAACTCCCAGACCGAAGACCAGAACCCCTCGAGGTCGGTCGCCGACCACTCCCAGAGAGCCCCGTACCCTTCGAAAGATTGGCCCCTCTCGTCTGCCAGCCACCGCAGGTAGCTGGTTACCTTCGCGTTCTCCACGAGGCCCTCCGGGGGCTCCCAGAGCAAGGTCCCTTCTGCCGTCTCGGTCATGCGCGTCCTCCTGCGGTCCTCGGGGACTCTATCCCGGCGCGTTGGTGCGAAAAGCCATATCCGTTCCTGCGCCGACCAGTATAAGCCATGCCCCGGGGTGGC
>JADDPU010000436.1 GCA_016781725.1 Rubrobacter sp.
GTAGATCTCCAGCTCGACCCGCGACCGATCCCCGGAGTGTCCGTCCGAAGCGCGCTATTTAGAGGAGCAACCCGTGACCGATGCCAGATCTCCCGTCCCCGGCGACCGCGTTCGGCCCTCGTCCGACCCGGCGGTGGCGAACACGGGCCTGCGCGGCCGGGTGGCGCTAGTCACCGGCGTCGGGCGGCGGAGGGGGATAGGGTCGGCGATCTGCCGGGCGCTCGCCGCCCGCGGCGCCGACGTCGTCTTCTCCCACTGGAAGCCCTACGACCGCGCCGCGCCGATGCCGCCGGACGAGGACGAGCCGGGGGCCCTGCTCGAGGAGCTGCGCGCTACCGGCGTCCGGGCTCAAGGGGTGGAGATCGACCTCTCCAGGCCGGATTCCCCGGAGCGTCTGCTCGACGCGGCGACCTCACTGCTCGGGGCGCCTTCCATCCTCGTCAACGCCGCCGCCCACTCGGTCCGGGACGGCTTCGAGGCGCTCGACGCAGAGACCCTCGACGCCCACCACGCGGTCAACGTGCGGGCCACGGCGCTCCTAAGCGTCCACTTCGCGCGGCGCTATCAGGGCGGGTCGGAGGGTAGGATCGTCAACTTCAGCTCGGGTCAGTCGCTCGGGCCGATGATAGGCGAGCTCGCCTACGCCGCCTCCAAGGGCGCCATCGAGGCGTTCACCCGGACGCTCGCGGCGGAGGTCGGGCACAAGGGGATCACCGTGAACGCCATAAACCCTGGCCCCACGGACACGGGCTGGATGACGGAGGAGCTCAGGGAAGCGCTGGCGGCGAAGTTCCCGTCAGGGAGGGTGGGCGAGCCCGAGGACGCGGCGAGGCTCGTCGCTTTCCTGGCGGGCGACGAGGCGGCCTGGATCACCGGCCAGATCATCCACTCCGAAGGCGGCTTCCTGCGTTCCTAGAGAGAGCGCGACGCTACCCGGCTTCGTGCGTTACCATTATGGCCTCATGAAGCCATCCAAAAGACTGCCGAAGCTCTTTCGCGACCCGCCCAAGACGCTGTTCGACGAACCGGAGCACAAACCCTACGAGGCGCCGGCGAAGGGACCGCTCTTCTCCAACCGCGTGTTCTACGCGCTCCTGGCCGCTTTCGGCCTCTTCCTCATGCTGACCGCGGACTGGTTCGGGCTCCTGCTCCTCAACTCCGACGGCGTCTTCGGGCGGCTAGGACCGCTCAACACCGTCCGCGTGACGGCCGTCCTGATGACCGGGATAGCCGTCCCCTCGGCCCTCCTGATGTTCCACTACAAGCGCCTCTATTCCTACACCTCGGACGAGAACGTCTTCTTCGCCATCGCTTTCTCGCTCTCCTTCCTCCTCGGCTCCCCTTGCGCCCTCGTCGGCATCTTCGGCTGAACCAGCATCTAGGCACCGGCTTTTTGGCCAGCGGGCCGAAGCACCGCACGCGCCGACCCTTTATCCTTCGCCCATGAGCGTAAGGTCTTACCCGTGAGGTTCGAGCGCGGGTCCTCTGGCCCCAACGAGGTGTTCGGACCCGATGGAGAACCGTTTCCCCAATACCGTCCCGTGCTCGAGGAGATGGAGCGCCAGGGACCCGAGGAATGGGAGCAGAGGGTACGCCGGGCCGACGGGAGGATGGTCGAGGAGCAGCGGGGGCTCGGCATCCCGGGCGAGGAGAGCGCCCATCCGATCGACTACGTGCCCCGCCTCCTGTCGGCCGCGGACTGGGCAGTCCTGGAGCGCGGCCTGGCGCAGCGGATGCTCGCGATCAACGAGTGGCTCAGGCGCCTCGAGGCCGGAGAGCAGGAGGTAGTCCCCCGGGAGGTGATCGAGAGCAGCACCCTCTACGACACCTCCATCCCCACCCGCTTCGGGGGCGTGCCGAACCGTCAGATGGGCTTCGACATAGTCGCCGTCGGGGGAGCCGAGGGCTGGGAGTACTTGGTCATCGAGGACAACGCCAAGATGCCCGTCGGCATGGAGCCGATGGACCTCTTACGGGCCAGAACCGCCGAGGTGCTCCCGGAGTCCTACGCGGCGCTCGGGGTGCGACCGCTCGACGGGTTGATGGAGCGCTTCGGGGAGGTCCTTAGGGCCGCCTCGCCGACCTCCGGGCCGACGCTCGCCATCCTCTCCACAGGCCCGGACGACCAGTACTACCTCGACCACAAAGTCTTCGCCAGGGAGCTGGATGCGATCCTGGCCGAGCGCCACGAGGTCGAGCTCGACCGTGACGGGCGACTCGTCCATAAAGGAAGCGGAAGCCGCATAGACGTGATCTACGAGCGCATCGAGGACGGCAGGATCTACGACGACATCCCCGGCCTCATCGAATCCCAGGCACGCGGGCTCGTCCAGGCCGTCTTCGCCCCGAACCTCGGTATAGCGGACGACAAGGGCGTCTACCCCTTTATACCGGAGATGATCCGGACCTACCTCGGCGAAGAACCCGTGCTGGACAACGTTGGTACCTACTCCCTGGCCGTCGAAGAGGAGCGACGCCACGTCATGGAGCGCTTCGACGAGCTGGTAGTCAAGAGCCGCAGCGGCTGGGGCGGCAAGGATGTCCTCATCGCCCCGCAGGAGTCAAGGGAAGCCATCGAAAAGTTCCGCCGCGCGGTCGAGGAAAACCCCATCGAGTACGTAGCCCAAGAGATGATAGATTTCTCCACTCACGTCCTGTGCGAGACCGACGAAGCGGGGTTCCTCCTGCGCGACTCCCACGCCGACTACCGCATCCACGCCCTCGCCCCCGACGCGGAGTCCGTCGAGGTAGTGCCAGGCGCCATGACGCGCGTCGCAGCGCCCGGCAGCAAGCTCGTCAACATCTCGAGCGGCGGCAAGATGAAGGACAC